>RFIM01000230.1 GCA_003695215.1 Chloroflexota bacterium | reverse complement strand
TTGCGCTCTTCCCTTTGGCTTCCCTCAGAAAAGGGAAGAGCGCGCCAAGCTGTTTGAAAGTGCGCCCATTTTGCGTACAATTAAGCCTCTGAACGCATCCAAAGGCGGCACACAAGAGGCATCTGTCAATGCCACGACCTGTCACTGGGCGGCGTCCCGATAGCCTGTTCGATAACCGCTACCGCTACGATCATATCTATCCGCGCGGGCGCAGCGGCGAGACCCTGCGTGCCTACGATACGCATAACGGCGACCGCCCCTGCGTGATCAAGCGCCCTGCCTTGCAGGACGCGCCGCCCATCCGCGCCGGCCAAGAAGTCAGCATCCTGAATGAGAAACGCGCTCTAGAGCAGCTGAGCGGGCATCCCGTCCTCTGTGAGCTGCTGCACAGCGGCACCTTCCGCATCGGCGGCCATCAGCACCAGTACATTGTCATTGAGATGGCTAGCGGCGAGACGCTCGAGACGCTCACCCTGGCGCTCGCCGCGCAAGGCGAACGCCTGCCCGATCTGGAACTGCTGATCATCCTTGAAGGCGTGCTGGACTTGCTGCAAGCCGCTCACGACAAGCGCATCGTCTACAACGATGTAGATGCCAAGCACATCTTCTGGGATCGCGAGGCCTACCAACTCAAGATGATCGACTGGGGCAACGCCGTCTTCCTCGATTCAGACTCCCACAGCCACGTCACCCGCCATTCGGATATCGCTCAAGTCGGTCAGTTGCTCTATTTCTTGCTCAGCGGCGGCAGGTGCCTTGACCTGAGCCGCCCTGAAGCCGTCAATGACTTGCCTGAGAGCGTGCCGCCGCGCCTGAAAGCCACCATTAGCCGCGCCATCAGCCTCGATCCTGCCACGCGCTACGCCAATATCGCCGAGCTGCGCCGCGACTTGGCTGAAGTGCGCCGCCCGCTCCAAAAACAGCGCGAAGCGCTCATCGAGCGCGTGCGCAGCCGCTTGCCGCACGTCAACAGCCAAAGCCAACTGGCTGAATTGCGCCAATGGCTGCTGGAAGCGCGCCGCGCCGATCCAGGCTACCCGCCTGCTCGCGAACTCGAAGCTGAAGTCGAGCGCCGCCTCAGCAAACTTCAGCTGCAAGCTGACCTGGATGCCATGCGCATTTACCTCGAGAGCGGCAACTTCGCGCGCGCCACCGAGCTGCTCGACGACCTGCTCCTGCGCAGCAGCGAAGAGCTTCAGCCAACCCTGCGCTTCCTCCAGGACGCCTGCGAGTTGCTCGCCCATTATGCGCCGCTGCAGCCCGAAGGCTTCTCCCAAGTCTTAGACGCCCTGCTCAGCGACGATCCACAGGCAGCAGCGCGCCTGCTGCTCACCACGCCCGATCCGCGCGACGCAGCCCGCCAGCTGCAGCTGCTCCTGGCCGAGCGCCTATGCGCCTATTTGCCAATCGTTGTGCTGCTGCGCCCGCACTTGGCGCGCCTAGAAGCCTTGCTCAAAGATACAGCGCACGCCGCTTCTGTGCGCCAGATCGTCGCCCGCTTTGAAGAGACGCCCGCTCAAGGCATCCAGAACCTGTTGCGGCACTATCAGCGCGTCGCCGATGCGCTGGCTATGCTGGAAGGCGATCTGCGCGGCATGACGGGCGCATTAGAGAGCCTGCGCCGCGCCTTGCAAGCCGCCGAGGCCTTGATTGACCTGATCGAAGTGGCCGCTCAAAACGCGCTAAGCGATCCTTCGCGCGCGGGCAATGCCCTCTGGCATGCGCAAGCTATCGATCCGACTAGCGGCGCCTTCGCGCCATTGAACGCGCTCCTGAACGCCTTCCACGCCGATCTCGAGGCGCTGCGCAACCACACGCCTGCCACTGATGGCAGGGATATCGCCGATTTCTTGGGCAGCGCCGCGCAGCGCCTTGCGCCTTATGCCGCCGAAATCACCGACCCGCGCTTCCAGGCGATCCTGCGCGACTTGGACGCCGCCGCTAAGGCTTGGCTGCGCGTGGCTGATGCTATTGCGCTTGGCGGCAAGCGCCCTGCTGTGGAGCAATGCAAGGCCGCCGCCGTGGCCATCCGCTCGCTCAGCCCTAAGACGGCCTACTGGTTCGAGGAGTATGCGCGGCGCTTAGAAGAGGCGCCTCGAGTTGAGTTTTTGAGCCCTAACTTGCCTTTAGGCAGGGCGCTCGCTGAGGGTTGGGAGAGCTGGGATCGCGGGCGGACGGCTGAGGCGCTCCACAGCGGCAAACGCGCCGCCGATTATGCCCTGACCGAAGCCGAGCGCTTGGCAGCGCGCCGTCTGATCGGCTTGAGCGAAGCGCTCGATACCTGGCTCGAGCGCGACGGCGCCACCTCCACGCCACAGACCGAAGCCGCCCTGCGGCGCGTCAACGCGCTCTTCTTGCCTGAGGAAGAGACGCTGCGCCAGACTTTCGCCGCGCAAATGCCCAGCATGCAAACCTACCTGAAGGCGATGAGCAAAGGCGTGGTCGAGCCGCTGCGCGATTCAAGCGCCGCAGGCGTGCGCGTGCTGTTCTTCGATTACGTGCTGCGCGGCATCTTGGCGCTCCAGCGCGAGCAGTTCGATGAAGCCAACCTGTGGAAGGAAGCCGCGGCCAAAGCGCTGCCTAACGCGCGCAATCATCCCGCCTTTCAAACGCTAGAGACGGCTATCGTGCGCCAACAGCTGATCTTGGAAGCCGTGCGCACCTTGAACAACCTCACCAGCGTCTCCGCTATTGCTGAAGCCCGCCAAGCCGTGCGCGCGCCACTGGCAGCTACGCAATTAGAGAGCGCCGACTTGGCAGTCCGTGCCTTGGAAGATGCACTGCGCCGCTGGCACGATGGCGACTTCCGCGCAGCGCGCAGCCAACTCGACCTCGCCCTTGAGCGCGCCGTCGGCGCTGAGATCGCGCTTAACAAGCCGCTGGCGAACTTCAAAGCCTGGCTGCAGCTGCTGGCCGACTCAGCCGAGTATCTAGCGCAGCAACGCCGCCTGATCGAAGAAGAAGCTCTAGCGCCCTCTGAGACGCCGAAGCCTGAGATCGCCGAAGCGCACCAAAAATTGGTAGATATCACGCGCCGCGATCTCGGCGAGCCTTACACGGCGCAGTTGCGCCAATGGCGCGATACCTATCTGGCCGTCCGCGACCTCTATACCGATCCTAAGCTGACCAAAGATGAGAAGTTGCGCCTCTTCGAAGGCCATTTTGCCTCGCTCTTCATCGATCGGCAGCCTGCCTTGCCCATCTTGCGCTATTGGCGCACGCTCATCGAGCGCTTGCCCGATCCTGAGCCTGAGTTACCCCGCTACCAAAGCCTGAGCGACGCCCTTGAGCCGAGTGGCGCGCCCGACCTCGATGCGCTTGAGGCTGCGCCTGCGCCGCGCCGTCAGCCGCGTCCAGAGCCGCTCAACGCGCCTGCGCCCACAGAAGTCCCGCCTTTAGAGCGCCGCTCTGAGCGCACTGCCGACCGCGAGCGCCTGCAGCTGCTCTTGATCGGCGCCTTCGGCGTTCTGGCCATCATCGCAGGCTTGCTCTTGCTCTTCAGCAATGGCAGCGCCGATTTGCTGCCGACGCCCAGCGCCACGCCTGCTGGTCTCGGCGCGCCGCTCAACCAAGCGCCAACGGTCGTGCCGCCTACGCTCACACCGACCTTCACAGCCACGTTGACGCCCACGTTCACACTCACGCCAAGCCAAACCTTCACGCCCGAGGCGCTTGTGCCTTCGCCAACGCCTTTGCCAACCGGCGAGCTGCTCTCGCCGGCCACGCTGCTGGCTGCGCTCTCGCCTAGCCCAATCCCGACACTCAGCGCAGGCGCCTAGCCCGAGCCGACCAACCCTGCCATTGCCTTGCCAACCTTGCCACCTGATGCTCGCAGTGGCGAATACGACATGCTCGCCGCGCTCTTGGCGTTAGATGAAAAGCGCCGCACTTGGGATTCAACCTGGTTCTCCTATCAGGAAGGCGCCTGGATCGTCGGCAATCCGACGCGCACTAGCGGCCGTGCGCCGTTGATCCGCTTCGGGCCCGAGCTGCTCACGCCGCTGTTTGGCGCAGAAGCAGCGCGCTATCTGCAGCGCATGGAGATTGAGCTAGAGCTGGTCAGCTACGAGCCGCGTCTCTTGCCCACAGGGCAGGTGATCTTCGGCGCGGGCATGGAATCCTTGCAAGGGCAGCGCGCAGCTGTTGAGGCGCGGCTGATCCAAGAGCAGATCGCCAACTTTGGCATCAACCTGAACGGTAATTTCTTGCAGAAAACACAACTGCCTGCCAAGCCGTTGATCCTGAGAGCGGCTGTGGCGCGCGGCGCCGATCGCACGCTCTCGCTCTTTCTTGATGGCCAACTGCTCGGGCAGTCCAACGCCGCTTACGCGCCCGACATGCCGATCAGCCTATATGTGTATACAGCCACAGGTGGCATGATCGTCAAGATCAACGCTTGGCGCGTGTGGTTGCAAAAGCCTGAATAGCGCATAGGTGAACTTTCAATGGCGCTCTTAAACGATATCTATCATGTCGGTAACACCATTGATACCTTTGCGCCTGGTCATTATGCGCGCGTCTATGAAGCAGTTGATAAGCGCGATGGTCGCCAAGTCGCTTTCAAGGTGATGCGCCTTGAGCATGTGGTCGCGGGCGACGCTCAGCCGCGCATGGAAGCGACCGCCTTCATCAACGAAGCGGACCTGCTGATCCGCATGGCCGTCTCGCCTAATGTGGTGCGCCTGTACGATTGCGGCTATCTCTCGGCGCGCGATGAGAATCCGCGCGGCGGCGAGATCGAATCTTACGGCTTGAGCGTCGAGCTGTTTCGGCAAGGGCTGTTCCGCTATGCCGGGCGCGGCTGGCGCCCTTACCTAGCTCTGGAGCTCCTGCCGCGCACGGATAGCCTGCTCTACGTGATGAAGCCGAACTCGCAAAATGTCCGTTGGCGCCTGCCGACCGAAGAAGGCATCGATCTGGCCTATCAATTCGCCGACGTCTTGGCGCATGCGCATCGGCAACGCATCGTCTATCTGGATCACAAGCTCGAGCACGTCTACTGGGATGGGCGGCACTTGAAAGTGATCGATTGGAACAGCTCGCGCCTGATCGAGAGCGGCGGACAAGCGCTCGTACAGCATATCACCAACGACCTGCACCACTTGTGCGTCGGCATCCTTTACCCGATCTTCACAGGCCTCTCGCCGCAGAAAGGCGCGCTTGTGGCACAGCCGGCCGATCAGGCAGGCGTGGAGAGCCGCTATAAGCATATCACGCAGCTCGATTTCGCCGTCGAGCCGACCTTGAGCAAAGGCATCCAGGCTTGGCTGCAGCAAGGCGCGCAGCACGCCTACAGCAGCCTAGAGCAGTTCCGCGCTGCGCTAGGCAAGGCCGCCGCAGCCTTCGGCTGGGAAATCGGTTTTTCAAACGCGGCTTTGCGCGCGGCCCGCACAGACATGCGCGATGGCTTGGCAAAATTGCGCCAAGGGCAAGAGGCGCTGCGCGCGGCCCGCGACCTGCTGCGCGACGCCGTGACGATCGAAGATATCGGTGAAGACCTAGAAGCCGAATTGCGGCGCCTGCTCGCTAAGATCAACGAGATGCTGCAATATCGCGTCATTCCCTGAGAAAGGCTTGCTGAGTGCGCAAACTACGCCTGCTGATTGCCGAAGATGATCGCCCGCTCGCCAACATCTTGCGCCTTGTGCTGGAAGAAGAAGGCTTCGAAGTCACGCTCTGCTCTGACGGTCGGCGCGCCATTCAAACGCTGACTGCCCTGCGCGATCAAGGCGCGCCGCCTGATATCATCCTGCTTGACCTGAACATGCCCTACGTCACAGGCTGGGAAGTGGCCGCCTGGCTGGACGCCGATCCGCGCCTCCAAGCGATCCCTGTGATCGTCATCTCTGCCACAGAAGCGCACGGCAAGGCCGCCCGAGCGCTGAACGTGGACGCCTACTTGGTCAAGCCGTTCACCACAGATGAGATCATCGGCGTGGTCAGCCTATTCGCTATCCCGCTCAGGCGGCAAAACTAGCCTACTCGACGATCAGCACCTCGATCGTCTCTGAACGATGCGTGTTGCCCGCCGCATCGTGCACTACAGCGTGGAAGAGCTGTGCGCCGAGCTTAGTGATGCGCCATTCGGTCATGTAAGGCGCGCGTTCAATGCGCGCGATCGGCGTGCCGTTCCAAAAGAATTCAACGTAAGCGATCTCGACGTTATCAGTCGCGCTCAGCATCAGCTGAAGGGCGCCTTTGCTGGCGCTGATAGCGTCGTTTGGCAAAGGCGCGATCCATTGCAGGCTCGGCGCTTGATTGTCGACCGTCACCTGCACGGTATGCGTCTGCAGGCTCTGATCGTCCAGCACCATGCTCAAGCGCAGCGTGTAAAGGCCATCTAGCGCGCGTGTGTCCCACAGCGCCAGGCGCACGTCCTCGCCGCGCCGCGTCGCCTCTTCTAGCGGGATAGCGAACCAGCGCTCAGGGCTGATGCCTTGGCCGTATTCCAGCTGATAGGCGACGATGCGTTCCTTCGGCAGGCGCCCGCGCACCTCGACTGTGCCGCGCACGCGCTCCAGGCTCTGTGGCGCGCTCAAATTGCCCGCCAAAAGGCTCAGCCGCGCTGTGCGCGCTGAGTCGTACTCTGTTGGCGGCAAGGGCTGGCCTGTTTGGCGCGCCCAAAGCTGGGCTTCAGGCGGATATTCGAAGTAGATACGCTCGACGATCAGCTCGGGCGGTGTTTCAGCCGTGGCGCGCAAGCCGTTGCGCGCGTTGATGCGGTAGCGCCGCCAGTAGGTGTCTACTTGTGTTGGCACTGTGCTAAAGTCGCCTTCGGCGTAGAAGATCTCCTTGACTTTCGGGCAATCGGGCGTGGGCAGCAGGCCGCTGCGCTGGCAGACTGTCGCCTCGACGATAGTGCTGGGCGCTTGCCAGCCGCGTGGCGGCAGGTTGTCGCGGCGGTGCGCATATTCCATCACAGCGTGCCAGATCGGCGCTGCAGCCGTCGCACCGCTCAGATCCTCGCCTAGCGGCGTGTTGTCATTATTACCGACCCACACGCCCATCACCAAATCAGGCGTATAGCCGACTGTCCAGGCATCGCGCACGTCGTTAGTAGTGCCTGTTTTGGCGGCAGCTGGGCGCGAGAGCTGCAGGGCGTTGCCTTCGCCAAAAGCGGGCAAGCGCGCCCTCTCATCTGAGAGGATGTGCGTGATCAGGTAGGCGAGCGCGTCCTGCAGCACGCTTTGCCTGCCAAAGGTCGTGCTGCGCTCATCCAGCTGCCACAAGATGCGCCCGCTGCGATCCTCAATGCGCAAGATGGCAACAGGATCAAGGGCGCGGTAGCCAAGCCGCGGATTCTGAACAGGCGTGCCTGCCATCACGCCGAGCGTGGCGAAAGGCGTGTAGGCGTAGGTCAAGTCCAGCAAGGTGACTTCGGCGCTGCCAAGCGCGAGCGACAAGCCGTACTCATCTAAAGGGCGATTGAGCGTGTTCAAGCCGAGCTGACGGGCAATGCGGATGACCTGGCCGATAGTCACGGCGCTGAGCGCGCGCACTGTGGGCACGTTGTAAGAATTGGCGAGCGCCTCGCGCACGCTGACCACACCGCGGAACTGACCGTCATCGTTGCGCGGCGTGTAAGGCACGCCGTCTTGGTTGAACGTCGTCGGGACGTCCAGGAGCATGGTAGCAGGCGTGAAGCGCGCCTCAGGCGAGGCGAAAGCGGCCACATACACAAACGGCTTGAAGGCTGAGCCCGGCTGGCGCAGCCCTTGCGCCGCGACGTTGAAGCTGCCCTGAATGCGGCTATTGTAGTAATCCAAGCTGCCGACCATGGCCAAAATCTCGCCCGTCTGTGGGCGGATGATGACGCTGGCAGCGTTAGTGACGTTGCGCGGCGTGTTCAGGCGCAGATTCGGCGGCACGGGCAAGTATTGAGCTGCCAGGCACGCCTTGCCTTCGCCGCTGTTCGGCGCCGCGTTCGGATCGCCGCCACGAAGGCGCTCGACGTGCGCGCGCATGGCGCATTCAGCTTGGAAGTACAAATCCAAATCCAGCGTGGTGTAAATGCGCAAGCCGCCGCCAAGCACAAGCCGCGCGCCATCTAGCCCCTGCGCATCCAGCAAGCGCTCGGCCTGAGCCCGCGCGAAGATGGCGAAGTGCGGCGCCACGATGCCAAAGCGCTCTGTGAGCGGCTGTGTGATGATCGGCTGCGCAGCGGCTTGCTCGGCCTGCTGCGGCGTGATGAAGCCCGCTGCAACCATGCTCTCCAGCACCACGATTTGGCGTTGGCGTGCCGCAAGCGGCGCATCCAACGGATTCAGCTGCGGATTCTGTGGAATGGCCGCTAACATCGCCGCTTCGCCCAACGTCAGATCGCGCGCCGCTTTCCCAAAATACACGCGCGCTGCTGCGCCGACGCCATAAGCCAGATTGCCGTAAAAATTCGTGTTCAGATACCACTCTAGGATCTGATCTTTGCTGTAGAGACGCGAGATTTCAGCGGCGAGGATGATCTCTTTGATCTTGCGTGCCTGCGAGAGCTGCGCGCGTTCCTCAGGCGCAATTAGCGTGTTCTTGACCAACTGCTGCGTGATAGTGCTGCCGCCTTGCACTACGTCGCCTTGCATTGTTAGCCACAGGGCGCGCAAGATGCCGCGCACATCGAAGCCTGGGTTAGTGTAGAAGCTGCGATCTTCAATGGCGATCGTGGCTTGGATCAGTTCAGGCGCGATTTGGCTGATTGGCACATATTGCCTATCGCCGCTCGGATCGAGGACTTGGTAAAGCACGGTCTTGCCGCTGCGATCGTAGATCAGCGTCGTCTCGAATTGCTCGCGCACTTTGACGATCTCAGATGGCGGCGGTAAGTCGCGCGCATAGAAGTTATAGAGCCCGATGAAAGCCGCGACGCCGCTGATGGCCGTGAGCAAGACGGCGCTCAAGGCGATGCCAATCAGCAGCGCGAAGGTGCCGATCAAGCCGCGCGCCTGCGCCTGCTGGCTTTGCTTGCGGCGCGCTCTGCGCTTATGAACCGTGTATGCCTGCCCAAGCCGTGCCATACTCGCCTCAGGCTGCAACGCGCAGCCGTGCCAAAACCTCGCGCATGGCGCTCAAAGCGTAGCGCACGCGCTCAGGCGTGATGTAGTAGTGCGTCACTAAGCGGAAAGGCGATCGGCCGCGTAGGATCACGTTGCGCGCCTTGAGTTCTGCCACAAATGCGTCCGAATCGACGCCTGCAGGCAAGTGGAAGAAGACCATGTTGGTGCGGATGTGAACAGGCTCGACGCGCACGCCTTCGATCTCTGCCAAGCCTTCTGCCAGCAGCTGCGCTGTGTAGTGATCTTCGATCAAGCGCTGGCGCATTTGCTGCAGCGCCAAGAGGCCTGCCGCGGCGATCACGCCCGCTTGGCGCATGCCGCCGCCCAGCACTTTTCGCACGCGACGCGCCTGTGTGATAAACTCCTTGCTGCCGACTAGCAACGCGCCCAGTGGCGCGCACAATCCCTTGCTCAAACACAGCTGCACTGAGTCGGCGGCGCGCACCAAACGCTCAGGCGAGACGTTCAAAGCGGCAGCCGCGTTGAAAAGCCGCGCGCCATCTAAATGGAGCTTGAGACCGTGCTTGCGCACCAATTCGCCGACAGCATCGGTATATTCAGCAGTGATGGGCGTGCCGCCACAGCCGTTGACCGTGTTTTCAAGGCACACCAAGCGCGTGCGCGTGAAATGAACGTCATCAGGGCGAATAGCCGCTTCAATCGCTTGCAAGTCGAGCGTGCCATCAAAGTTGACGGGCAAAGTGCGATAGACAACACCGCCCAGCGCCGAGGCGCCGCCCTGCTCATACTCAAAAATGTGCGCCTTGTGCGAGAGAATGACCTCATCGCCGCGCCCACAATGCGTCAGCACAGCTGTCAGGTTGCTCATAGTGGCAGTCGGGAAAAAGAGCGCGGCTTCTTTGCCCAGCAACTCGGCAGCGTAATCTTGCAAGGCGTGGACGGTTGGATCCTCATCGTAGACGTCATCGCCAACAGCAGCGGCCGCCATAGCAGCGCGCATGGCCGAAGTCGGATGTGTGACGGTATCAGAGCGCAAATCAATCGTGTCCATGCCGAAAATCGCCTCTCTCTGAGTCTACAGCGCCTGATTATAACATAGCGCTTTATAGGCGCTCACCCGATAGGCTGCCTATTTGCGCTCGTGTTTTATCAAAATGTGTTATGAGATGTATAGAAAATTCTACAAAAGGTGAGTTAAATTGCATTCAGAGGCATGCACCAGGCGGAGAACACAGCTTGTATGCCAGCCGTGACTGAGGTGACTATCCCTTTTCAGCCTGCGCGCAATCCTGCTGAGCTAGAGACACGCCTTGAGGCGCTCAAAGCAGAGCAAGTGGCTGCGCTGAACGGCGACCTGGGCTTTGAAGCGCGCTGTGAGTTAGCTGGGCTGCACTGGGCACTCGGCGAGGCCGAGAACGCGCTGGAGAACTTGCAGAAGGCGCTGCATTTAGCGAACCAGAATGACTGGATCGAGCCAGTTGGCTACTTGCTGAGCCTGAAAAGCGCAGCGTTATGCTATATTGGTCAGTATGCGGCGGCGCATGAGCTGTTTGTGCAGGCTGAGGCATTCTTCAAGCGGCATAACGACGAGTGCGGCGTGGCCTGGCAACAGCACTTGATGGCGCGTGAATATCACTTGGACATGGGCAACTTCGCAGTGGCGCAACGGCAAGCCACGGCTGCAGGCGCGTTCTTCCGCGCTAGAAATGTGTGGCACGCTTATGTGGAGAGCCTGTTGACACAAGCGCGAGCGGCGCTCGGCCTGGCACAGCCGCGTCACGCTGCTGAGCTTCTGAGGCAGGCTGATGGGCTGATTGCAGAGCGCGCTTTGACTTGGTTCGCACCTGAGTATCACTGGCTGCGCGCCGAGGTGGCCCTGGCAGAAGGCACACCGCGCCTGGCCGCCAAACATTGCTACAACGGCTTGAACAGCATCAACTATGGCGGCGATCTACGGCCGTTAGCCGTGCTCTACATGACGCTGGGCAAGGCTCTGGAGGTGGATCGCAGCCAGTTGGCGGCAGCACAGGATGCCTTTGAGCGCGCTTTGGCGGCCGCGCGGGATCGGGCGCGCAGCTTGCATGTGGCACAAGCCTATCAGGCTGCGGGGCTGTGCTTGAAGCGCTACTCGAATTTAATGACCGTGCGCGCGCGCGGCTCGGGCTATTTGTTCGAGGCCGAGCGGCGCTTCAAGGCGCTCGGCTTGCGCATGTCGGAGTGATCGGCGCGCCTTCAGATGAGCGAAGTTCGACCTTGTGCCCTCACAGACGCTATGTTATACTAGCGCCTACTACGGGGTGTAGCGCAGCCTGGCAGCGCGCTTCGTTCGGGACGAAGAGGTCCCCGGTTCAAATCCGGGCACCCCGACTTCAGCAGCAGGTAGGCAAAGCGCGCCTACCTGCTTTCTTACAGGGCTGCGCAGGCTTTTGCATCCTGCCAATCAGCAGGCTATAATTACAGGTCGGAGCTCTGTTGCGCTGCTGCGCTGACCGACACGCTGGAGGCTTGATCGCGTGCTGCAATTGCAAACCCAAACCGCGGCCTACTGGACAACGGACCTGAAGATCACGCGAGCGGACATCGATGCGCTTTTCACGCATTTTCTAGAGACTGAACAGCCGCTCACAACGCGGGAAGTGGCCCTTTTCTTCATCGAGCAGCGCCTGGCCGCCGAACTCGAGCGGCTGCGCAAGCATTTAGCTTCGGCCACAATTTTCCAGCCTGCCAAGCACTACGAGATCGGGCAGGAGCTCATCTTCCCCGCCCTGAATTTTGCCAGCGGCAAGGTCGTCGGCATACGCGCGGGCAACAATCCCGATTACGATCACTTCAACGTGATCGAGGTCGCCTTCGGCGAGAAGCGCCGCGAATTCGCCGCCGACCTAAGTGTGCCACACCCGCTCAACGAAGTCAGCCACGACCTAGACGCGCTGCTCAATAGCCTCCAGCCCAATCCTGAGACAATCTTCGAGCACTATGGCGAGGCAATCAGCGAGGCGCTTGAGGCGCGCCTTGTGGCTGAGCCTGATGCGATTTTCATGGGCGGCTATTGGTTCGTGCGCAGCCTGCTGGCACAGGCCACTGTAGCCCACTTGCATTTGGCTGAGGCTGTGCTGGACTTGCGCGAAGGCGGGCCTGCCACAGCTGAAGATTTGCTGCCCGATCTGGATTTTGCACCTGAGCTGCCCTTGCCGCTGCGCGCTTTTTCGCTGAATGTGGCGCTCAGCCAAGACGAGCGCTTTGATAATGTCGGCGCGGATGGCGATGTGCGCTGGTTTTTGCGCCGCCTTGAGCCGCCTGAGGTGCAGAGCGTGCCGCCGCGCCTTGAGTATCGTCCTGTGCCATACGATGATCGCCTGCTGACGCCTGAACTGCGCGAGTTGGAGATCGAGCTAGGCGATGAGTTCTCAGAGTTGCCGCCGCTGGACAAGCCGCCGCGCGAAGTGCACATCCGCCTGATCTATCCGCATCGGCGCATGGGAACGCTGCCTATGAATGCCTACCTTGAGGCGATGTTGCCGCCTGCCACAGAAGCGCAGCGCCTGCTGATCACGCTGATTGACGGGCAGACGGATCAGCCGTTCAGCGCCTGGGTGATGCGCGAAGGGCGCTATATCTGCGGCTTGAGCGATTTCTATCGGCGCTATAAGCTGCCCATTGGCGCGCACCTGATCTTCCGCGCCACTGAGCACCCTTCGCAATTCATCCTGGACTTCAAGGCGCATCGCCCGCGCACAGAATATATCCGTCTCGCCATTCCCAGCGGCGGCAAGCTGCGCTTTGAGAACTTCAAGCGCTCGATTGGCGCTGAATACGATGATCTGATGATCTTAGGCGCAGAGGACATTGACGGCGTGGATGAAGTCTGGGCGCAGACGCGCAACCGTCGGCGCTCGCTAAGCGATATCCTCAGCGAGCTGCTGCCTGAGTTGGCGCGCCTGATGCCGCAGGGCACTGTTCACGCCAAAACGCTTTATAGTGCGGTAAATATTATGCGACGCTGCCCGCCTGGGCCGATCTTCGCCACGCTCATAGCGCGCACTGAGTTTGAATCCGTTGGCAATGGCTATTGGCGCATGAGCGACGGCGAGGCATCATAAATTGCTTGAGAAACGAGGCTATCTTGACTAGCGTTCCACGTCCGCCGAGCAGCCGCCTGAAGCCGACGCTCCAAACTAAATTTCACATTGATTACGATTGGTGGCGGCGCGAAAACCGCGATCTCAGAGCCTATTTGATCAGCCATTTGCCGCCCGAGAAGCGCGCCCAGTTCGAAGGCGACGCGCCCCAAGAGCTGATCGACTGGATCGACCCTGAGACGGCTGAAGTGCGCCGCTTAGACGCTTTGCAGCACGCCATTGCACAAGCCGCCGCCGATCCGAACTTTTTGAACGAACACATGCCTTTGGTCGATGCCGTCTTCCGCGTCTTTTTGGCGAACGGCAACAAGCCGCTCTCGCCTGAAGAATTGAGCCGCTACTTGCCTAAGCGCAATCCGCAGCTGATCCTGCTCACGCTCTCCAGTCCGAAAGTCTACAAGGGCATTCGGCCAGTGGCTGATGAGTGAACAGATCAGAGTCAGAGCGCATTGGCGCGCCTTCGGCAGCATTTTCATCTTGGCGCTAAGCCTGCGTTTGCTGTATGTGCTGGCCAATTACACGCCAGGCTTAGGCGCTTTTGAGTGGGGCGACTATCCATCCTACGCCATACCAGCGCGCCACTTCATGGAGGCAGGCGATTTTCAAAACAGCCTTTTCCTGGTGCGCCCGCCAGGCTTCCCGTTGCTGATCGCGCTGCTGGGCGACCAAACCTTGACTGTGCTGTTGGTTAACTGTGCGCTTGGCGCGCTGACGGCTGCCCTGACGGCGCTACTTTACCT
>RFIM01000229.1 GCA_003695215.1 Chloroflexota bacterium | reverse complement strand
GTTCACGGCGCGGGTGCCATCCCGCCGTCTAAGGCACTGACACAATAGGGAGATATGGCGTTGGCTAAGTCAAGAACTGAACAACTGGTTGAGCAACTGCGCGATTTGCAAGCAAGCTCGCAAGACGTAGAAGCGGCGGCAATCGTCAGTGTGGACGGCTTGAGCATGGCGAGTGTGATGCCGGCGCACTACGAAGAGGATCGCGTCTCAGCGATGTCTGCAGCGATGCTTTCGCTCGGCGAGCGCATTGCCAGCGAGCTAGGGCGTGGCAACTTGGATACCGTCTACGTCAAAGGGCAAAACGGTTACGTGATCCTGATGGCGGTCGGTCAAGAAGCGGTCTTGACTGTTCTTGCCCGCGAGCAGGCAAAACTCGGTCTGATCTTCCTCGACATGAGCCGTAAAGTGAAAGAGTTGGCGAAGCTCGTCTGAGCGCATTCACACACCAGCAGCATACATAAAGACGGAGGGTTGCGTGTCTCAGGTAAAAGAACTCAGCGGCTTGTATTACCCAAATAAGATTGCTCGCATCTTCCTGATGGCCATGGAAGACGTGATGGGTAAGAACGGCTTGAACGCGATTTTGAATCTGGCTGGCTTGCAACAATATATTGACAACTATCCGCCTGATAACCTAGAGCGCCAGTTTGATTTTGCGCACTTCACGGCTTTGCAGGTCGCCCTTGAGGAGATGTACGGGCCGCGCGGCGGGCGCGGTTTGGCTTTGCGGGCAGGCCGCGCTTGCTTTGCACAAGGCTTGAAGAACTTCGGCGCTTTGGCAGGCGCCGGCGACCTGGCCTTCAAAGTCCTGCCGCTCAGCGCCAAGCTACGCATGGGCTTGCCTGCCATGGCGAGCATCTTCACAAACTTCAGTGACCAACTGAGCGTAGTCGAAGAGCACGACGATCACTACGCCTATATCATCAAGCGCTGCCCGCTGTGCTGGGGCCGCACTACAGATAAGCCTGTCGGGCATACAGCGGTTGGTCTGTTGCAAGAAGGCTTGCGCTGGGTCAGCGGCGGGCACGAATTCCGCGTCGTTGAGACGGAGTGCAAGGCAAAGGGCGACGAACACGGCGTCTTCGTGGTCTATAAAGAGCCGATCGGCTGATCGCGCCACGGCGCAGCGCCATACACAACAACAGAGAGGAATGCAGCGTGTCTGAAAAAGCGCGGATCATGATCGTGGAGGACGATCCTGATCTCTCTGAATTGTTGCAAAATTTCTTCACAGTGCAGGGCTATGAGGTGATCGCTGCTGCGTGGGGCGAAGAAGGCGTGCGCCTAACGCGGGAACATTCGCCCGATCTGGTCATGCTCGATATCCGTTTGCCTGATATTGACGGCTATGAAGTCTGTCGGCGCATTCGCACGCATCGCCGCACTCAGGATATCCCAGTCATCTTCCTGACCGAGAAGCGCGACCGCGTGGACAAGCTAGCAGGCCTGGAGCTAGGCGTGGTGGATTACATCACCAAGCCGTTCGATATCCAAGAGCTGCGCTTGCGCGTGCGCAACGTGCTGCGCCGCGCCGAGCAGGCGCCACTCACTAACCGCGTGACTAACCTGCCCGAGGGCGCGCTGGTTGAAGAGAAAATCAACGGGCTGCTGCTCTCTGAGCAGCCGTGGTCGCTCCTGGCGGTTGAGGTGCGCGGCTTGGATGGCTTCCGCGAGGCCTACGGCTTTGTCAACGCTGATGACGTGCTGCGCGCCGTCACCTTGATGATCAACAACGCCCTGCGCGAGGCAGGCAGCGAGAGCGACTTCGTCGGCCATCTTGAAGAGAACGACTTCGTCATCGTGACCGATCAGGCGAAGGCTGCCATAGTGCAGCAGCGCATCGAGACGCGCATTCAGCAGTCTATGGAGTACTTCTATCCGATGAAAGATCGCGAGAAGATGCTCCAGCCTGACGCCAAAGGCCGCCTGAGCCTGATCGTGACGCCGATCGACTCAAGTGAGATAAATATCCTGGACTACAAGCAGTTGCGCGAAGAGCTGGCCCGTCGGCGCGCCGAGCAGCTGTGAACAGCTTCATGAGAGCAGGCGCTGAGCCAGCATCAGCATCTCCGCAATGGCAACAGGCTTCTGCAGAAACAGATCGATGCCGATCTGGTCGAAGTTATCTTGCATCTGACGATTAGCCGTCACAACGACCACTTTCATCCTTGCAAAGCGCGGCTGTGCGCGGACGTGGCGCACGAATTCTGTGCCGCTCTGCTCGGGCAGGTTTAAGTCCACGAAGGCGATGTCAGGGCTGTGATCAGCCAAGAGCGTGATGGCTTCAGCAACGGTCGTGGCTGCGATCACAGCAAAGCCCTTTGATCGCAGCGCTTCACTGAAAAGGACGCGAATGTCCTTGTCGTCTTCAAGCACCAGTGCTACAGGCATTGTCTGTCTACCTTGCGCTTTGTCAATGGACGGCTCACTCCCATTATAACGCCTAATTGCGCAAAAGCGGCATAAGACTGGCCACGCCATGCTGATTGACACACACTGCCACTTTAATTTCGAGGCCTTCGCCTCGGATCGCGACGCCATCTGGCAGGAGGCGCTCGCGCACGGCGTGAGACGCCTGATCAATCCTGCTGTCGACCTAGAGTCAGGCGCTCAGGCACTCGAACTGGCCGCGCGCTATGATGGCGTTTACGCTGCAGTCGGAATCCATCCGAACTATACCGCGAACTACACGCCCAGCTTACTCGATCAGATCGCGGCGCAAGCGGCACAGCCTAAGTGCGTTGCCATCGGCGAGATCGGCCTCGACTACTACTGGGACGAGAGTCCGAAGGCGCAACAATGGCGCGCCTTCGAAGATCAGCTGACGCTGGCAGCGCGACTCGGCTTGCCTGTAATCATCCACAATCGCGAAGCGACCGCCGACCTGCTACGCATTCTGAGCGCTTGGCAAGCGACGCTCTCGGCTGAGCAACGCGCGCGCATCGGTGTGTTGCATTCCTTCTCTGCTTCATCAGAGAGCGCCGAACAGGCTTTGGCACTTGGCTTCTATCTCGGCTTCAGCGGCCCGATCACCTACAAAAAAGCAGACGCCTTGCGCGCTGTGGCTGCGCAGGTGCCCCTTGAGCGCCTACTCATCGAGACCGACGCACCTTACCTGACGCCGCATCCGCATCGCGGCCAGCGCAACGTGCCTGCGCACGTCCGCTATGTGGCAGAGCAGCTGGCCGCTTTGCACCGCTGCACCTTTGAGCAACTGGCACAGCAGACGACGCGCAATGCCGAGCTGCTCTTCAACCTGCCGATGCCAGGCACTTTGCGCTAAGCCGTTTCATCAGAAGGCTCCTCGCACTCGAAGTTTGGTGAACTGAGTGTTGGCGCTTGGCTGGGATGAGCGACGATCAGCAAGCGGCGACGTGTACGCCTTTCAGCAGGCGCGCGCGTTTCCAGATCAGCCAGTATTTGCCAGAGCGTGTGCTTGAGCTGGCTGAATTCTTCATCAGTGGCGTAGAAAGCGAAGTCATGGAATATGTAGGTGCTCAGGTCAGCCGAATCGTTCTGGGCCAGGTGGCTGAGGAATTCATCTCTAGCCGCGCTGATGTAGATTGAGGCAAATTCTGCCAGCACGCTCAGATCGGCCTTGCTCTTGATCTCTTGTGGCCTGATTTCTAGGGCCGCCTCATCTATGCTGTAGATTTTCTCCTCTATGCCATTGACCTGACGCCGATCCACGACTTGGATCAGGTTGTTCTTCAGCAAAATCCGCAGGTGACGGTATAGCGACGGCTTAGGGACATCTTTCAAGATGGCGTGCAGCTGCGTCGTGCTCAGCCGCGCGCGATGCAAGGCTTGGCAGATGCGCATCCGAACGGGATGATTGATCAGCTTCAGGCGTTCTAGCATAGCTATCTCAAATCCGATAACAACTTTAGGTAGCCTATAGATGACAGGGCAATTTGTCAAGTATAAGCCCAATTAGGTGAGCTCAGCTATCAAGCAATTGGCGTTTGAGGCATTGGCTGCTCGAGCGATACCCTAAAAATTAGGAATAGAGCCACGGCTACGATCAGGCATATCATGAAAGCGTCTGCTGTGCAACATAAGGAGTAGCGATTATGGATACTGCAGCAGTCATCCACACCGTCGGCTTGAGCAAACGCTATGGACGCGACAATCAGTTTGCGCTTGCCGACCTGAACTTGAGCGTTCGGAAGGGCGAGATTTTCGGCTATCTCGGCCCGAACGGCGC
>RFIM01000026.1 GCA_003695215.1 Chloroflexota bacterium | reverse complement strand
TCAGCGCTCCAAGCACTTGAGCGAGTTTCTCGGGCAGCCTTTCGACTATGTGATCACGGTCTGTGATGCAGCCGCTGAGAGCTGCCCGATCTTCCCTGGCAAGGCTGAGCGGATACACTGGAGCTTTCCTGATCCAGCAGCTGTGGAAGGCGAGTCGGCCAAGGCAGAGGCGTTCCGTCAGGTGCGCGATGGCTTAGAAGCGCGCTTCCGCGCTTGGCTCGAGACGCTTTGAAGCGCACGCCAGCGAGCGAGAATCAATTTGTGCGCTTCCGCTTGCAGACGGAATTGATGTAATGCAGCGCAGCGGACGCTTTTTGGCATCTGTCACCGATCAGCCAGATCGAAGGCGAGCACAGTCAAGTTAACTGCCTCTTGTGCCAAGGACAGCGCCAAGACGATTATTGGCGATAGTCAGTCGAGATTGGGTGTGTGAAGCGTGAAGCGGACGTTATGCGTCAGGGCGAGATCGGCGAGCGGGAAGTCCTGCGTAGCTGAAGATTGCCACAGGCGCACAACGTAGAGCGACTCGGCGTTAGTGCGCTGGGCCAGATAGGCCGCGCGTTCGGCGATCTGGCGCTTGATCTCAGCCTGATACTGTTGCCACATTTGCCCTGACTGATGCAGCAGCGCGCGCACTTCCAAAGGCACTTCTGCGTTGAAGAGCGTATCAATTTGGCTCTCTATAGCTGAGAGCGGCTCTGCTGACCAGCTGATGACCTGCTCAGCCGTCTCGGGCTGTGGCGCACTGATGACCAGCTGCGCGCCTTGCAGCGCAAAGCCGCGGAAAGCAGGCATATCTTCAGGCTCGGGCGGTGCGCCGAGCAAGGCACTGTAGCGCGCTTGCGCCGCGGCGAGATCAGGCGTGACCAGCTCGACGCCGCTGATGCCGCTGACGCCGTTGGCGTGCCCTGTCAGGCGCGGATCGTCAGGCACGCGCAGCGCACGCGGCGTGATATCTTCGATCAGGAAAGGCAGGAAGTCGTCATCCACCAAAGCTACGCGCCAGGCGATCTGTGTGCCATCAGGCCTTTGGCGCGCGCCAGGCCATAGCGCGCTCAAGCGCACGCCGCGTTGGCGTAGCGCCGCTGCCAAGTGCGGTAAATTCTCGGCGCGCAGGGCGAAGCCGCTCAAGCCTTCGCCATGAGCCAGCATCGGGCTGAAATCGAGTGCCTCTGGCACAGGCGCTTTGCCTGTAGCAGCCAGCAGCTCCAGGTAGGTGCCGTCAGCGAAGACGATCAGCGCGTTGTGTGTCGTGCCGCTTGCGTGGACGCCGCCTTCCAGCACAGTGAAGCCCAGAGCGCGATAATCAGCCATTGCACGCGTCAAATCTGAGACGGCGATCACCACATGGTCGAGTTGAAACGACATTGCACAACCTCACATCTGAGCCCAACCGCGCTCGCTGAGGTTTACCACATTTCGCACACAATCGGCAACTTTTGCTGACGGCGCCTGCAGGAGCATGCTATACTCTGCGCAGTTCTTCGCACCGAGAGAAGCGCATGACCGATCTTGTCCCGTACGCGCAACCGAATGCCGCACCGCCCGATCTGGAGCATGTCAATCTGCTCGTGGCCATGGCAGGGCTCTCTGCGCACACGCAGCGCGCCTATCGGCGGTGGATCAAGCGCTATTTGGCTGAGATTCACGCCCTCGCTCCAGAGGCGCTCGATCTCAAAGCCTTGCCCGTCAGGCTGGCCGTTGAGAGCCTTGCCACTGCTAACCTGAAGGCATGGCTCGGCAAGTTGAAGGCCGAAGGCCTTGGCAAGCAGTCCATCATGCAAGCGAAGGCTTCAGTGGTCTGGCTGGCGCAACTTATGGCAGATATCGAGCGCCTTGACTATGCCGCAGCCAGCGGCCTGAGCCGTGTGAAGGCGCCGCGCGCAGAGGCAGGTCAGCGCAGCGGCACCTGGCTCTCGCCTGAGGAGATTCGGGCTATGCTGAGCAAGCTGCGCAGCAGCGAGGCGCGCAATCCTGCTTTGAAGGCGCGCAACGTGGCCATCATCACGCTGATGGTGACCTGCGGCTTGCGTCGCGATGAAGTGGCAGCGGCGCTATGGAGCGATTTGACGCGGCAAGGGCGCAACCAAATTCTCAAGGTTCACGGCAAGGGCGAGAAGATGCGCCCTGTGAAGCTACCAGAGATGACTTTCAGCGCTATTGAGCACTGGCGCGCCTATCATCCGCGCCCTGAAGGCGATAATCCGCTCTTCTCGCGCATCTGGGCGAACGGCACAGTCACAACCAGCGGCATCACGGATAGGGCGGTGTGGAATGTGGTGCAGCAAGCAGCAAAAGCGGCCGGCTTGCCGCGCATCTCGCCGCACGACCTACGCCGTTCCTTCGCGCGCGGCGCCTACGAGGCAGGCGTCTCCTTTGAGCTGATCCGCCAAGCGCTAGGTCATTCTAGCATCGCCACGACAGAGCGCTACGTGAACTCTGCCTTAGAGCTAGACCGCGCAGCTACAGATATTTGGGCAAACGTGCTGGATGAGTGATACACTTTGCCTTATCGGTTTGAGCTTGAAGCACGCAACCTGAGATGGCGCGTTTTGTGAGGCGAATGCCCGCCGATTTCGATCCAACAGCACGCGGTTGGCGCGTCGGTGAGCTTAGCGGCGTGGAAGTGCGCGTTGATCCAAGCCTGTTGCTGATCGCAGCCTTAGTCACCTTCAGCTTGGCCGCGGGCGTCCTGCCGCGCGAGGTGCCGCGCACAAACGGCGTATTTTATTGGCTTTTTGGCGCGATTGCAGCTCTGATCTTCATCCTCTCGATCCTCTGGCACGAGATGGCACACGCGCTCATGGCGATCCGCTATCGGATTCCCGTCAAGCGGATTGTGCTGCACTTGTTCGGCGGCGTCGCGTTCATCGCCCGCGATCCTGAGCGCCCTGCTCATGAGTTCTGGATCGCTATTCTCGGCCCCCTCTCCAGCTTGGCGCTAGCTTTCACGTTTGGCGCGCTAGGTCAGCTGCCTGATCTGGTCGGCGCTGTCTGTCGTTGGCTAGCGCTCATCAACCTGACGCTCGCCATTTTCAACCTGCTGCCAGGTTTTCCCTTGGATGGCGGGCGAGTCTTGCGGGCTGTGCTGTGGCACTTCGGCGGCAGTTACCGCAAGGCGACGCGACAAGCCAGCCGCGTCGGGCAGGCGATGGCAGGCTTATTCGTGATCTTCGCTGCGCTGCTATTCTTCAACGGCTTTTTGTTCAACGCGCTTTGGTTCGTGCTGATCGCAGGTTTTCTCTACAGCACAGCCAGCCTGAGCTATCGGATGAGCCTGGGCGGCCTGCCGAGCGCAGCGCCGCTGTTTCGCGTCTTGCGGCATAACGTGCCGCTGATCGACGCGCGCCTGCCTTTGGCGCTTTTGGTGTGGCGCTATTTGGATCACGCTCCCGATCAGGCCTTTCCCGTCTTCCAAAACGGCATGTTGGTCGGCATGATCACGGCTGAGCAAGTTGAGCGCGTGCCACGCCTGGAATGGGGAAGAGTGCGCGTCGGCGAGGTCATGTTGCCGCTGAACGCCTTCCCGATCCTGTTCCTCACAGAGCCGCTTGAGAGCGCCAAAGCGCAGCTGGATGCCTACAACGTCGATCACGCGCCCGTGTTCGCAGGCGACCAATTCGTCGGCATGGTCAATCGGCGCGATATCGTCTACCGCACTTAGTGACGCCCTTGGCCTGTGCGCCGCTCGAGCCAGCGCACCACGCCTGAGAGCGCCAACGTCATGCTCAGGTACAAGAAGGCCATGATGTTGTAGGTCTCGAACGTCCTAAAGGTGCGTGCCGCGCCGACGCGCCCTTCGCCTGTGATATCGCGCACGCCTAGGATCGAGACGAGTGAGGAGTCCTTGAGCATGGCGATCAGGTCGTTGCCAAGCGGCGGCAGGACGTTCCGAATGGCTTGCGGCAGGATCACGTAGCGCATTGCCTGCCAGTAATTCATGCCTAGCGAGCGCGCTGCTTCCATCTGGCCGCGCGGAATGGACTCAATGCCTGCGCGAAATATCTCTGAGACGAACGGCGAATAGGCGATCACGAGCGCTACGATAGCGCGAGTCAGGTTGTCAATATCGCGCAGGCGCAGAGTGTTGAAGTGTTCGCCAAGGCCGAGCAACCAGCCGCGCTCCAGCAGCCAGGCGCCGAGCGCGTTGAGCGCGTTCACGTATAGTTCAAAGCCGACGAAGGCGATGTAGAGCAGCAGCACAAGCGCAGGCACGCCGCGTATGATCTCGACGTAAAAAGTGGCCAGCTGGTAGACGATCACGTTCTTCGAGAGCCGCGCAAAGGCGAGCAGCAAGCCTAGCACTAGCGCCGCGCTATAGGCGATAGCCGTCACGTACAGCGTGATGCCGACCCCGTTCAGGATCGCCTGGAATATCTCGTTGTAAGTCCGATCTGTATGGATGTGCCACGCGAATAGAATGCCGAGTAGCGCCGCCAAAAACGCCCACCACGGCAAGTTTCGCAAACGCTGGCTGAAAGGCAGCAAGCGCGATTGGCCGATTTCTGTGTGGATCAATTCAGCTAGCTCTCCGAAACTTTTGAAAAAAATGGGCAGACTCGCGCCTGCCCATCTTGTGACTTGGCACTCAGCTCATGGCTGGAACAGGAAGAACCACTTGTTCTCCAGATACTTCAGGTAGCCATCATGGCGCATGGAAGCCAGCGCCAGATTGAACGGCTCGACCAAGTCGCTGCCCTTGGGGAAGACCAGCCCGAGCGGGTCTGTGCCGATGATATCGTCCAGCAGCTTGAGCTTGTCAGCTGTGGCGCCGATGAAGCCGACACCGCTGACTGCATCAGCGACCACAGCGTCCACGTCGCCTTTGATCAGCGCCTCGACGGCGATAGCGAAGCCATCGTACGGCACAATGCGCGTCGCCTCGTTCTCAGCGCCGACGATATCAACTGCCACAAAGTAGGACGTCGTGCCAGGATGCGCGCCGAACTTGTAGTTGGCGTTCTCCTGCAGTTCCTTCAGGCTATTGAAGCGCGTCTCATCAGCGCGCACCAGCAAGCGCAACTCGACCACAGTGAACGGATCGGAGAAATCCACTAGCTCTTTGCGCTCATCTTTGATAGTGATACCGACGTGCGCCAAGTCGTACTCGCGGCGATTCATGGCTGCCAGCATGCCGTCCCAAGCGCGCTCTTTATGTTCCAGCACGCAGTTCAGGCGGCGGCAAATTTCATCCAGCAGCTCATACTCAAAGCCGACGTTCTTGCCAAGCGTCTGATCGAAGAAAGCGAAGGGCGTATAGTCGTTAGACGAGACGGCAGTGATGACGCGGCCGCCTAGATCGGGCAGGATAGGCGGGATGCGCTGTGTCGGGTCATCTTGGGCGCTGACGATCGGCGCGCTCAAGGCTAGGGCCATCAGCGCTAGAAGTGCCAAAAACAACTTGCTGCGGTTCACGGGATGCTCTCTCCTGGAAGCCTACGGACTTTCACTTAAAGGCAGGTTAACGTCAGGCTGCGAGTTTACCATAGCTATCAGTAGCGCGCCACAGTGCAAGTTGACCAATCTCAGCGTGCTTGTGTTTTTTGGCGCAAGGTGCTATACTTTCAGGTACAAGTAGATGCAGACCTTCGGGGCGGGGTGGAAGTCCCCACCGGCGGTGATGCGCCTTAAGCGCCTAGCCCGCGACCCGTCTCAGCCTAATGCTGAGCGGTGGATTCGGTGAGACACCGAAGCCGACGGTTACAGTCCGGATGGGAGAAGGTCGGCGGCGAGCTTCAGCGGCCTAGCAGCCGAGCTTTGCCGTCTCTGCATGGTGTCTTCCGCTGACTCCGCGCTCACGCGCTGCGAGTCCGCTTGGCCTACCCTGCGCCGCCCCGATTCTGCCTAGTGATCGAGGGATGTCTATGGCGCAGAT
>RFIM01000228.1 GCA_003695215.1 Chloroflexota bacterium | reverse complement strand
TGCGCTTATAGAGCAGTGCAGCCTCACTCATAGCGCAGCACTGCCAAAGGCGGCTCGCTGGCTGCAGGCGCCGCTGTCAAGATCGTCGCGCTAAGCGTGACAGCGATAGCTGTTAGCAACATCAGCCCGATCAAGTCCCAGGGAATTGGCAACTGCACGAAGTTCTGAGTCAGCGCCGGCACAGCCGCTAGGATCAGCATAGTCGGCAGCAGGCTGATCAGGCCGCCTAACAAGCCGACCGCGCCGTTCTCGATCAGCAGTTGCGCCAAAACATAGCGCCGCTTGACGCCCACAGCTTTCATCACGCCGATCTGACGTCGCCGCTCCAGCGTAGCTAGCGAGACAGTGGTTGCAATCAGCGCCGCAGCCGCGAACAGCGAGAGCACTGCGATCAGCAGCGGCAAGGCGGCCAGTTGAGTCAGCAAGCGCGTGATGATCGAGTCGAACAGGCTGATATCGAAGACGAAAAGGCCCGCCACTGTGCCAACTTTGCCCAAAGCCTCGTTCAGCGCGCTCGGCGCAACATCGGCGATGATCAGATCGAAGGGCAAGGCTGCAGGCACTGAATTAAGCGGCACCTGTGCGGCGCTATCGCCCAGGCTGAGCGGCACCAAGCCCGCGCGCGCATCTGGCGCCACTAAGCCGACCACTTCGAACGTCTGCTCGCGCGGTTGTGCGCCGCCCAAGCCAGCTATCAGGCGATAGGTCAAGGTTGAGCCGAGGCGCACACCTAGCGCTTCTAGGCGCGGATGATAAGGCAGGACGATATAATTCTTGCCGCTATCTTCAGCTGTCAAATGGCGCCCGACCACCAGCTGGCCGCGCTTCGGCGCGCCGTACACGTTCACGCCAAGCAGCAAGGTCAACTGTGTGCGCAGCAGCGTCGCTTCAGGGTCGTTCTCATCGAAGGGCAAGAGCGCTTCAACATTGCGATTGCCGTTGATTGCCACCAAATCAGCGTTAGCGATGCGCACTTCGCGGTAGCCGCGCACGCCTTCAGTGCTATCTAGCTGAGCGCGCACCAAAGCCTGCACAGGCAGCAGCGGCAAGACGATCATGTTGCCGCCAAGTGGCTCAGAGAGGCTGGTGTAGAGCAAGGTGTTGATGCTGCGCGTCATAATCAGCGTGCCGCTCAGGCTCGTCATGCCGATGATCAACGCCAGCAGGCTCAGCGCTGTGCGCAAGCGATGCTGTGTCAAACCGCGCAGCGCCAAGCGCAAGTTGGCGTTGCGGAAGCTCGGCAGCTTGCTCAGCAACCAGACTAAGAGCCACATCACGCCGATCACGATGCCAAGCAAGACAAAAGTGACGAAGACGCCGATGATGCCAAGCGAGATCGGCAAGCCCAGGCGCAGCTCTTGAGCGATCCGATTGCTGTTGATGATCAAGTCCACTAGGCTGCCTAAGCCGAGGTTCAGCACCAGCAAAGTCAGCAGGCTTGGCAAGCAGCCTGCGCGCGCCAATGGAATGCCTTCGGCGCGCAGTACATAGAGCGGGCGCACCTGCCCTGCCAGCAGCGTCGGCAAGAAGGCGAAGCAGACCGTGATCGCCATGCCCAGCGCAATACCGATGACGAGTGGATCGAGGTAAACACGCCATGGCAAGGCCACATTGAAGGCCTGTTCGCCAAAGTTGCGCGCCAATAAACTCAGCAGCACCCCGAAGGCAGCGCCCAGCAGGCTGCCCAGAAGGCCCAGTAGGATCGCCTCGATCAGGAAGACTAGCGAGACCTGCCTGCCTTTCAAGCCGATCGTCTTCAGCACAGCGATCTCGCCGGCGCGCCGATTGACGTTCACAAACATAGTGTTGATGATGCCAACGCCGCCGATCACCAAGCCAACTAAGCTCAGGATCAGCACGAAGCGCGAGATGGTATCCGCGATCAGCGTGTTGCGCGCCAAGAGTGCCTGCGCGCTATCTAGGCGGAAGGAAGATGGAAAGCCTCTGGTGTTGCGCCACACGTTGATCTCAGCGCGTGCGGCTTCTTCGGGCACGCCTTCGGGCAATTTCAGGTAAATCTCGTTGGCCGCGCGTGGATCGAGGCCGAAATCGGCGAGCGCAGCGCGGTCAATGTAGATGAAGCTGAACAAGACCGTGTTGATATTGTTCAAGCCGCTCTCAGCGCTATCAGGCACGATGCCAACTACAGTTTGGAGCGCTTGTGCCGTGCCGACGCGCAGCGAATCGCCGAGCTGAATGCCGAGCTGATCGGCGAGCCGCTTGCTGACCACGACTTGGTTCGGCGCGGTGATCAAATCGCGTAAGAGCGCGCCGCGCGGCTGCTCAGCGCGGATGACGTCGTAGAATGGATAGACTTTCGGATCGATGAAGTGCCCGATCACAAAGGCAGGCCGTTCAGCGCGCAGCGCGCCGTTCACCTGGCGCACTACAGCAGCCTGCATCAGCTCGCTGGATAAGGCGAAAGTGACTGCGTAGTTGCGCTCGGCTGCCCAGCGCACGATGTTCTCGTAATTGCTGCTATTCACGATCGGCGTGCCGCTACCAAAGGCTGCCACTTGCAGCATGCCGCGCTGAATCAAAATATCGCCGCGCAGCGTCGCTTGGGCATTGCTGGTCAAGGCGTCTGTCAGCATCAAGCCGAGCGCGCGCAGCGCCACAACAGTCGAGACACCGGCGGCGATGCTGATCAGCGCGAAGAGCGTCCGCTGTCTATCGCGGCGCAGGTTGCGCACAGCGTATTTGAGCGCGAAACGGAAGATTCGGAACATAGGCTACGCCTCTCAGCGTTGTGCTTTTCCAATTCTACGCACACGGGCTGAAAAAGGTTCTGAAAAAAGCGTGAGCGCGCTCGCCTGCGCGCTCACGCCAAAGGCGGCTCGCAGCGCTCAGCTACTGGTAGATGTAGAACTCAAGCACCATATTCGGTCCATTGTAGCTGGCGACGCGCAGCACGCCGCGCTTGCCTTCAGCCGTGTAGATACCGATCAGCGTGTTGGGCGGCAGCGCCGCTTGCGGAATCGGCGCCGTGCTGTTGATGACGGCTGGCGTCAGCAGATTGTGGTGGATTTGCGATAGCTGCAAGCCTGCTAGCAAGCCAAAAGTTGCGTCATTGATCGGCGTCAGGTCAGTGCCGCTGTAGGTGATATCCTGCATGCCGCCGAACAGGTCAACGCTAGTGGAAGGCGCGATTTGAATAGTGCCTTGTGCAGCATACGGCACGTCCACGCGGTAGGCGAAGAGCGGCTCGTTGTTCGCCTCGCCCGATGGGCCTTCGTCAACCTGTTTATTCAGGTCTAGCACAATAGCGATAGTCTCGACGCCTGTGCCGCTCACGGTCGCTGTCAGGTTCACATTGGTAATCTGACCTGCAGGCAGGCCAGGCACGATTGCCGCGCTATAAACGTTGCCAGGCAGGAACGAAGTGGCAACTGCGAACTCACCTGCGTTGCCTTGCCCTTGATTTTGGACAGTGACCGTCAGCGTGAAGGGCTGGCCAGGCTGTGGAATGGGCGGGCTGAGCACGGCGTTCAGCATCACCAGATCGGGCAGCGGCTGCGGCGTGAAAGTCAGCGTCGGCGATGGCGTGAAGGTGGCTGTTGGCAATGGCGGCGGCTCGATCACAGGCAGCGAGCGCGGGTCGCCGAACAGGCTGACCAAATTCGCCTGGCTGGTGATCCAAGCCACTTGCTGGTTGAAATTGAAGACGAACCAGGTGTAGTCAGGGCTAGCGCCGATCAGTTTGATCTGCGCGTTGCGCCTGAGCTGCCCGATGACGGGATAGGCGCGCCCAGGCCCTGTGCGGACGTTCACCGATTGCCCGATCACAGTCAGAATGACGCCATCGGGCGTGTTGGTAGGCACGGGCGTGTTAGTTGGCGTGCGTGTGGCGCTCGGCGTGAAGGTGAGCGATGGCGTGAACGTGATCGAAGGCGTGAAGGTGATAGATGGCGTGAGCGTTTGGGCAGGCGTGCGCGTTGGCGTGGCCGTTCGCTGACCGCGCCTGAGAGTTGGCGTGGCCGTGGCTGGCTGAGGCTCAGGCGCCGCATAGGCGACCAACACGCTCGGCACGCCGAACCGACTGGTGACGAAGATGCTCACGTTGCTACTGATGGCGCCATCTATCGCGCTCGGATCAAGCCGCCCTTGCACGCCGCGGCGCGGCGGCAAGCTGCGCAGAGCCGCGGCGAGGCTGGCAGGCGCCGTTCCGCCTCTGCTGATGGCCTCGATTAGCAAAAAGGTTGAGTCGTAAGCGGCGGCGCTGATGGCGTTCGGCACGGCGCCAAAGGTGGTAGTGTAATTGCGCGTGAAAGAGAGGCTCTCGGTCGTTTGCGCTGTGTAGCTCCAGCCTGTGACGCCATAGATGTTATCGCGCAGATTGATCGGCAAGGCCTCAGTGAAGGCGCGGTCGGCGGCGCTGGGCGTGATAAACAAGCCGGCATAGGCGCGCTCGCGCAGGGCGAGGTACAGGCTCGCGATTTGCAATGGCGCGCCATCGGCGAAGATCACCTGCGGCCGTTCGGCCAGCAGCCGCGCTGCGGCGTTGCTAGCCACAGCTGGATCGGTCAGGTCCTTCTCCACGACCAAGCCGCCACGGACGATCAGGCCGTTGGCGCGCGCCACTTCTGCAAAGGCCTCAGCCGCGCCACTGCCTGTTGGTCGGTGGCGCACAAAGATGGCCGTTTTGCCGACCAGCTGCTCTTGCAAAGCGCTGATCAGCGCTTGCGCCTGCAGTTGGTCAAGGGCTTGCCCGCGAAAGATCAGGTCGCCTGTGGGCGCGTTCTGAGCAGCCGTGCTGAGGAACACAGGCACGCCTGCAGTGGCCAAGGCGGCGCTGCTTTCCTCAGCCAACGTGCCGTTATCAGGCCCAAAGATGGCGACCACGCTGGCGCTGAGCATAGCGTCCAGGCTCTGACGCACTTCGTCCAGTGAGCTTGGCGGGCGGCTGATGGTGATCGGCTTGAGCAGGAAAGGGCGTCCATCAGGCAGGCTAGGCGTGCCACGCGCCGCTGCCTCTTGAATGGCCAGCCAGACGCCGCGCGCCGTTGGGCTGTCGGGCGAATCCAGCACGCCGATGTTCAGGACGACGGGCAGAGGCGTTTGCGCCAAAGCTGATGGCAAGGCCGCCATGCTGAGCGGCATCAGCAGTGCAATCAGCAACACAATCAATTGGTGACGGGGCATCGATCTGCACCTCGCTAAAAGAATCCACGAAATCGGCCGCGCCTCAGTCTTTCTGGATATTCTAACCGAGAGCGCGGCGCTTGAGTGACGCCTACTCAGCCTTCGTCAGCGTCGTAAGCTGCGTATGCCAGCTGTTTCTCCACCTGATCAAGCAAGCGCGTGATTGCAGCATGCCGCTCGCCGAGCGCACTCAATTGATCGACGAGCGCGCTCAGCGGAGCGTGATAAGCCTGCCAGAAGGCGCGATCTTCGATCTCAGCGACCTTCTGCAAGAGCAATAGCCCTGTATCCAGCTGCTGACGGCTCGGCCTGCCTTCGGTCTGGTCAAGAAAGTATTGCAGCGCGTTGATCAAAGCAGGCGGATACATGGCATAGAGCGCTTCGGCGACCAAATCCAAGTTGCCGCGATCCTGTGTGATGACGATCTCAGCGTGATGGATGACTCGATCGTAATCCTCATCAAGCGTGCCGCACTTGCCCAGCGCGTAAACTAAAAGTGCCGAGATTTTAGGGCTAGTGCTGGGATCGTCGGCCAAGCGGCGTAAGCGCTCCAATGCAGGCTGCTGCGCCGCGATCGCAGCCGCACGCTCTGCCACAAGCCAGCGCAACATAAGGCGGCTGTTGCGTTGCAAGGGCAAGTCCATATCTTCCAGAAAAGCGGGCAGCCAACGCGCGTAGTTCACGGCTTGATCGTCGGAGATGAGCGCGCTGACGAGCGCGTTCGGCGTCAGCGGCTGTGCCACGCGCAAAAAAACGCTCAGCTCCTGCGGGCTGGTCGGATAGCCGCAATATTGCAGCAGCACAAGCGCCAAGCCGCGCTCGGAGAGCGACTCAAAATTCACACCTGCGCTCTCAGCGCGCTGCCAGGCAACTGCCAGAGTATGCGCGTTTACGCCTGCTAGCTCGGCGCGGATCAAGGCACTAATTACACGCGGCACGAGCGCTGCTTGGCTCACAGAGATAGCTCCTAGCAAAAAAACCGCGGACAGGCCGAAAGTCACCTATCCGCCAAGCTGTCTCATCAGAATCCACCTGCTTGCGTTTCATCGAAGGCAGGCGGCATCGGCGGCCGATTTGCGTTTGGTTTCGAGTAGGCGCTGATCTTGAGCGACAGGCGCTCGAAGAAGCTATTCGGCGGCAAGGCACCAGAGCCATAACTCAAATCGATGATTTGTACCTGCACGATGAGCGTCGTGGTCTCGAGGTAGATCATCTCACCAGCCTTAGCCAACACAGGCTCGCCGCGCGGCGCCAGCTCGGCGCGCAGCGCTTCATCCTTGAAGGCATGCTCAGACATCAGCACCTTAGTCACAGTGCGTACGTCGTTCTTATCGAAGACGAAGCACTCAATCGCTGTCACTTTCTTAGGATCGCCCACGCCAATAGTCTTGGAGATACCCGCGCCTGTCTCGCCCAGAAAATCGCCGTTTGGCGTCTCGATGCTGAAACTATCATCGTAGAGGTCATCGCCCATCATGTAAGCGGAGATGAAGCTGGCGACAGGCGTCAGCCCTGCCACAGGCGAAGCCACTGCTTGCTGCGCTTGCGCTGCAGCCAGCTCGGCTTCTTTCTTCTTGGCTTCTTCTATCAGGCGTCGGCGCTCAGCCTCTTGCCCTTCCACCACAGTCGAAGCCGTGGT
>RFIM01000227.1 GCA_003695215.1 Chloroflexota bacterium | reverse complement strand
GCAGGCATCAGCTCAACTGTGTGTTGCCCGTCACTCTGCCAAGTATGTTCAGCATGCACCTCAGCGCCATCGTGCAAGGCAAGGCTCAGAAAGCGCGTGGCAGTGTCAATGGCAAGTAACATAGCCTCTGCTTATAGGATCAACATCGCATCGCCTAAGCTGTAGAAGCGATAGCCTTCCTGAATGGCTACCTGGTAAGCCTGCAGGATCAGCTCGCGGCTGCTGAAGGCGCTCACCAGCATCAATAGCGATGACTTGGGCAGATGAAAGTTGGTGATCAGCGCGTCTACAGCGCGGAATTTGAAAGTCGGCATGATGAACAGCTCGGTTTGCGCGCTGAAGGCGCTCAGCGGGCGCCAAGGGCAGCTCTCAGCCGGTTGATAGCCTGCGAGGTGTAGCTGCTCAGGCGGCGTGCCAAGCGCATACAGCGCAGCCGTCTCTAACGTGCGAACGGTCGTGGTGCCGACAGCGAAAATGCGCCCGCCGCGCAATTTGACTTCGTTCAGCTGCTCAGCGGCCTCAGCTGAGAGCTCGGCGTATTCGGCATGCAGGCGGCGCGCTGCGATCTGCTCTTCGCGCAGCGGCAAAAACGTGCCCAAGCCGACGTGCAAGGTGCAGTAGACAATTGACACGCCCATGGCGCGGATCCTCAAGAGCAGCTCGGGCGTGAAGTGCAAGCCGGCCGTCGGCGCCGCAACCGAGCCTTCCACGCGCGCATAGACAGTCTGATAGCGCTCAGGATCGCTCAGCTTTTGATGAATATATGGCGGCAAAGGCAATTCGCCGATGCGGTCAAGGTATGGCTCAATCGGCGCGTTGAATTGGATGACGCGCTGCGCGCCTTCGCGCGCTTCGCAAATCTCGGCCATCAGCTCAGGCGCGCCTTCCAGCTGCAGCTGCGTGCCGACTTTCAAGCGCTTGCCGCCTAAAAGTGCCAACCAGCGCTCATCGGCCAGCTTCTGCGCCAGGAGAATCTCAACGGCGCCGCCACTTGGCACTTTGCGCGCCTGCAAACGCGCCGGGATGACGCGTGTCTGGTTCAGCACTAGCGCATCCTTTGGCGTCAAGTATTCGGGCAGATCGCGAAAGTTGCGATGCTCGATTCGGCCATTTTGGCGATGGACGACCAGTAAGCGCGCCGCATCGCGCGGCTCTACAGCCGTCTGTGCGATGCGCTCAGGCGGCAGGCTGTAGTCGAAATCCTCAGGACGGAAAGGCGGAAGGCTCATGTTTGAATGAACTGTGCGGCGCTCAGCACAAAGAGCGTCGCAGCGTGATGATCGCCCTTGCTATAGGGCGCGCAGGCTTCGCGAATGATGCCGATGACGCTCGAGACTTGCTCTTCATCTACGCCGATGACCAGCGTGGTGTTGCCGCGCCGCAAGAAGCCGCCGACGCTGGCGATCTGCGTGACGGGAAATTTCCTCTGCACCAACGCTTGCGAAACTGCTTCAACGGCATCGGCCATGATGATGGCAAAGATGAGTTTCTTCATAGACGAACATTTCTGTCAGATTTGTTCAAAATGCTCAACATCCAGCACAAAGATAGTCGCGCCGCCGACTTCCACTTCCACGTAATTGTAGAGCGTCATGCCGTTAGGCGTGGTGCCAGTTGCCATAGGCATATAGCGCATACGGCGCTGGCTAGAAGTGGCCAGTAGGCTGATGACCGCATCAGTGTGCGCATCTTCCACACCGACCAGCAACGTCGTGTTGCCTTGCCGCAAAAAGCCGCCTGTAGACCCGACTTGCGTCACGCGGTAGCCTCGCTCGGTCAGCTTATTGACTACGTAGTCAGAGTCCTGATCCTGCACTGTCGCCACGATCAATTTCATCTCAAGCAATATTCTCCTCAAAGGCGCGCGCCGAGTGTTGTTGTAAGTATAACACACTCTGGCACAAGCCCTTAAGGTGTGGCATTTCTTTGTGGCGTTGGCGTGAGGAGCGGCGCAGGTGGCGAATCGCGCGAGATGTTCGGCACTTGGATGGCCACGCGGTAGGCGAGGTTGTTCTCAATCCACTGGATGCGCCCGAGCGTCTGCCGTTCGTAATTCCACAGTTGTGTGAGCGCCACGCCGCTGATCCAGCGCGCCTCGCCGCTGGCCGCTACCTCAGCAAGGCGGAAAGGCGCCGTCAAAGGCCAGCCTACCTCAGGCAAGCCAGGAGAACGCGCCTCTTCGTAGACCGTGATCCAAGCGCCCGTCGGCACGAACAGGGCCCGCTGTGGGCTAATGGTGCGGCAGCGCTCCAGAATGGCCAGATAAGCGTTGTTCGCCCAGCCGCGGTAGCTGCGAATGGTGCGCAAACCACGCGAGACGTTCAGCGTCAGGCTCTCTTGCGCGGCATCCTCGCTTGGCGGAAACTCTTGCGCGGCCAGGTCAGGCAGCTCGTAGAAGTTCAAGTCGCGGATGATGTATTCGAGGAAGCTGCGCATGGTCACTTCGTCCAGGTAAGCCTCTGAGACTTCCTCGCCGGCTGGTGGCACTGCGCTGACCCAGATCAGGCGTCCATCGCCATAGAGCGTACAAGCGGGCAAGCGGTTCAAGCGCTCGCGCGGCGATTCATTCAGGATGATCCGATCCAAGCGCATCACAATCGTGCTTGGATTGCGATCCCAGCCGATCACCTCGCCTTGCGGCTGTGATGCAGGTGTCTGTTCAGGCGCAGGCGCACTGCTGCAAGCGGCTAATAACAGTGCACTGCAAGCTACGGCAACTTTTCGCCACATACGCGTTTCATTTCCTTGCCCAAGTGCCTTGCGGGCTGCATTATACCTCAGAACGCAAGGCGCGTTGTTCAGTTTTCTAAACGGTTGGCACATGGTATGATACAAATGCACGGGCATCTTGTAGACAGGCACGTACCATGATCCGAACTCGCCGCGTCATCATCCTTACGCTCATTAGCTTGACCGCCCTGATGACGACCGCCTTTTTGGCGCAAGGCACGCTGCCACAGGCTGCGGCGCAGAGCAGCACGGCCACGCCTGTTCTCCAAGAGCGCGCAGGCATCATTCGCTTTGGCGTGCCTGTGGAAGGCGCATTGAATGACACGGTTTTCCGCCAAATTTGGCGCTTTGAGGCCACAGGCGGCGCCGTGGTGGACATTCGAATGCAGGCGCTCAGCGGCAATCTCGATCCGCTGCTCGTCCTGATCTCGCCACTTGGCGACGTGCTGCGCACCAACGACTCAGCTGGCGGCGGTTTGGACGCAGGCATCCTGGCATATCAATTGCCCTTCACAGGCGAATATCAGATCATAGCGCGTCGCAGCGGCGATAGTGACGGACGCAGCGGGCGCACTAGCGGCACTTATCGCCTCTCGCTCGACCTGCGCAGCCCAGGCACAGCCGCGCAGAACACGGTCCTGTTCATCGGGCGCACAGTGGAAGGCAGGCTGACCGACGAACAGCCACGCGCCGTCTACCGCGTGGAATTAGGCGGCGCCTTGGCGCTGCGCCTTGACCTTGATGGCGCCAACCGCCTGGCCGCTGTGCGGCTGTTCAACAGCAACGGCGTGCTGCTCGGCGAGCACCGCGGCTTGAGCCCTTTAGACATCGCTCTGAACTTGCCAACCGATGCAGTCACCTTGCTGGAAGTGAGCGCGCCGAGCTACGAAGAGCGCACAGCCGTTGATTTCGCGCTCTCAGTCTATCGCCTAGCGGCGCGCTCTGAACTGCCCAAGACCTTGCAATACGGTAGAGTGCGCTACGCCGAAGCGCCAAAGACACTCCAGTGGTTCTTCATCGGCACAGCAGGCGATATGCTGGCGCTTGAAGTGCAAGCGGAAGCCTTCAGCGGCGCGCTTGAAGTGGACGTGACGGTCGGCATTCCGAACGAATTGCCGCTTTTCCGCGGCGTGATCGGCATCGGCTTCGAGCAGGTTTTCACCTTGCCGACCACAGGCGCATACAGCGTCGAGCTACGCGCGCCATCGGCACAGCCCTTTCGCTATCGCATGTTGCTCAGGCACTTAGGCGCCAACAATCTCTCTTTTGAGCGCTTCGCCACGCTGCGCGATCAAGGTGCAGTCGTCTTGAACACGGCGATCAGCGAGACTTTGCCGCGCGGCGAGGTGCAATCGCGCTGGCTGGACGTCGCTGACGAGCAGGTTGTCACAGTGCGCGCTGCGCCGCGCTCCAACGCTGATACGCTCGGCGTAGCAGTGCTGCAGCCTGATGGCGCTATCTTGGCAGCTAGCGTCAGCCGCGCTGAGCGCGGCGCTGTGCTTCAGAACGTGCGCTTGCCTAGCGCAGGGCGCTATCGCATCGCCGTCTTTGAGTTGGCGCTACAAACGGCTCGGGAAGAGCCTATCGCCTACACACTACGTGTTGAGGAGACCGACGGCGGCACGCTGCAGCCGACTGTGCCTGTCAAAGGCATTGCTACACGCGCTAATGGCTTATCCATCTGGGAAATTGCAGCGCCCGCTGATGCGCTCATCAACGTACGCTTGGAGAACCTATCGCCTGCGGTTTGGCAGCCTGAGCTGTATGTGATCGATCCCAATGGCGTGGCAATTGCGGCGGCGCGTGGCCAGACGAGCCGCAGTCAGCCTCTGAACATCTTGGGCGCTCATGCTGCTGAGGAAGGCCTTTACCGCGTAGTGGTCGGCGGGCGAGTCGTGGGCGATTTCGCGACGTATCGGCTGGTGAGCGACGTACAGCGGCCTTTCGCGCCCATAGCTGAGCGCGAGGTGAGCGTTGCGCCTGTGCGCGAGCTCGGCGCGCCTGATCGTTACGCGCCAACGCCAACGCCGCCGCCGATTCGGCTCTCAGTGGCAGCACAGCTCAGCCCATTGGTCAATCCTTCAGAGCTGCCTGCCGATCAAATCGCGCCGTTGGCCTTCAACACGACCGTGCGCGGCGAGATTGGCAGGGGCGGCTTGGTGCAGGCTTGGCGCATCAACAGCGGCTCGAACGTCGTCATTCAGCTGCGCGCCACTGCGCTTGAAGGCACATCAGCGCCGCGTCTGACGCTCTGGGATCGCAACGGGCGCGTGGTCGGCGAGCAATTTAACGCGCAAGGGGCCGTCACTTCCTTCACCTATCGCATTGTTCAAGGCGGCACTTACACGGTTGTGGTCAGCATGGGCCTGAATGGCGGGCGCTACTTGCTGGCACTGGATTCGCAGCCGTTGGTCGAGACTGTGGGCGTGATTGATGGCACGCCGCTAGTCTATGGGCAAAGCGTCATGGCTGAGCTGCAGAGCAGCCTGGAGAGCGATACGTATTTCTTTCTCGGCACGCTCAACGACGTGATCAGCGTGCAGGCGATGCGCGTCACAGGCAGATTGGCGCCTGCGCTCAGTCTGATCGGCCCGAGCGGGCGCGAGATCATCGCCAATCGTCCGACAGATGGGCGCTACTACGCTGAATTGCCGAATGTGCGCCTGCCTGATAGCGGACTGTATCGTTTGGTGGTCAGCAATTTAAATCGCACCGAACGCATTGAGGGGCGCTACAGCCTGAGCCTGGGCTTGTTGAGCGCGACGCGCCTACAGAGCCGCGGCGGTGGCGTGATCCGAGAAGGCGAGGTGCGCACGGGCTTCCTATTGGCGGGCGATAACGAGGATACATGGCTCTTCAGGGCGCGGCGCGGCCAGCGCGCAAGCTTTGCCGTCTTCGGCACTGAGCCGCCCGCGCCTGCGCCGCTGAGCCTACAATTGCTGGACACAAATGGGCAGCTCTTCGCTGCGCAGACGCGCACACTGGCGCAGAACGTGGTGCGCCTTGAGGATGTGTTGTTGCCTGAAGATGGCGTCTATCGGGTGCGCGTGGTCGGCGGTACACAGCAACAAGGCATCTATCGCCTGCAATGGCTGGCTGCGGAAAGCCGCTCAGGCGGTGTGCTGAGCTACGGCCAGACGGTCAGCGGCATTTTGACGGCGGCGCACAACTTTGAGACATGGGTCTTCAGCGGTAACGCGGGCGATGTAGTCTCAGTGGCATTGCGCTATGTGCGCGGCACGCGCTTCACTGCTAGCTTCCAGCTGCGCGCCGCTAACGGCGTGCCCTTAGCCACGGTCGCCGACTTAGATGGCAGCGGCGCGCGCGCTGATGTGCTGCTGCCGTTCGAAGGCAGCTACAGCATCGTAGTCGCCAATCCGATGCCTGAGTTCGAAGGCGCCAGCGTCTATGCGCTCAGCTTAGGCCTGACAGAGAGCCGCGCGCGCGCCATAGGCGGCGTTTTGCATTATGGGCAAGAGGCGCTCAGCACGCTCTATGCTGACGATAATACCGATACATGGGTCTTTGCAGCGCAGGCAGGCGAGCGCGTGCGCGTGACTGTGCAGGCCACAGATCGCTTCTTGGCGCCTGTGCTAGAGCTGCGCAGCGCGACCGACGAAGTCTTGGCATCAGCATTGCCTGAGCCGTTGCCACTGGCCACAGCGCGCCTTGGCGGCACGCCTGAGAGCGATTTCGTCATCCCTGCTGATGGCGCCTATGCGCTGATAGTACGCAGCCTGCCGCATTCAGACGGTGCGCCGAGCGTCGGCGGCTATCGCCTCAGCCTTGACTTCACGCCGCGTCCAGTGGCTGAAATCGATCGCCTGAGCTACGGTAGCGCGGTCAATGGCGTGCTAGCGGACGATAGGCCGTATGAGACTTACATTTTCAAAGGCGCGCAAGGCGATCTGGTCAGGGCACAAGCTGTACGCGAATCGGGCGCGAGCCTCTCGTTGCAGCTGCGCTTGCTTAGCGCTGATGGACGCACTTTAGCGCACGCCGACTCAGATGATGGCGATAGCGCCCTTCTAAGCGACTTTCGCCTACCTGAGACGGGCGAGTATCGCTTGATCGTGCAGCGCTTTGGCCAGGCGCTCGGTCAAACGGCAGGGCGCTACACAGTGCGTTTGGAAGGTCAGCCTGAAGCTCGTCCGATCCGCAGCCAAGTGCGCTATGCGCAGCAAGTTCTCGGTCGCCTGAACGATGACACGCCCATTGAGCGTTTCGCTTTCGAAGGCAAGCGGAACGACGTGATCGGCGTCCTCACGCGTGCCACCAGCGGCGATTTGGATACTGTTGTGCGGCTTGAGCGCGAAGACGGCCGTCTTTTGGCCAGCAATGATGACGCGGACGGCGTGAATGCGGCCTTGAGCGGCTTCCAGCTGCCTGAAGATGGGCGCTACATTGTGGCAGTGACGCGCATCGGTACGCGCTCAACAGGCAGCGCGGGCAATTATGAGCTGTTCGTCAATTTGCTCTATCAGGGCGCAGCTGAGAGCGCTGAATCGACTCAGCCGATTACTTACGGCGCGCGCACTATCGGCACGCTGGATGCACAGGCACCAGAGCGGCGCTATACCTTTCGCGGCACGCGCGGCGATCAGATCGTAGTGCAATTGTTGCACCAGAACGACGATGCACCGCCACTTTTGGAATTGCGCGATCCGGCAAGCAGGGTGTTGGCGAGCGGCACCCTTGAAGTTGGGCGTACAAGCATAGCGCCGTTCAGGCTGCCTGCAGATGGTCTCTACCAGCTCTTAGTGCGCCGTCCGTTGAACAGCCGCGCGCGCTTCAGTCCATTCGCGCTCACGCTCGATTTGGAATCAATCACGACCTATGCGCCAAATGGCTTGAATGGCGGCGTCTTGACGGCCGAGAGCAGCGTGATTGGCACCTTTGCGCCTGCAGAGACGGCGCACTACTGGCTGTTGAACGGCAAAGCGGGCGAGAAGCTCAGCCTGAACGTGCTGCGCCTTTCGGGCGAGGCCCTGCCGAGCGTGATCGCGATCTCGCCGAACGGTCAGCGCGTTGGCCAGACGAGCGCAATTGGGCCTGCGCTCAGCGCGAGCATTGAAGCCTTGACTCTGCCGTTAGATGGCGTGTACACGCTTTTGGTCTTGCCTGGACGCATCAGTGCCAGCAGCAGCTATCGCCTGACTGTGCAGCGCGCTGCGGAGCAAGCTGAAGCACCGCCGCGCTTGACAGCAGGCGTTGCCGCGAACGGCGTCCTAGACGCTGTGCGGACACACAGCCTATGGTCATTTGAAGCGGAAGTCGGTCAGAGCCTTTCAGCGCGCCTGTTGGTAACCAGCGGCAATCTAGAGCCGCGCTTGCTCTTGCTGAGCGCTGATGGGCGCATTTTGGCTGAAGGCGCGCTCCTGCGCACTGCTGAAGGCACCTCCAGCTTGATCGTCAGCTATCCGATCGCTCAGACGGGCGTTTATCTCCTGCGCGCTGAGCGCGCTGACGCGCTAACCAGCGGTAGCTATCGCGTGCTGCTGGAGCTAGGCAGCCCTGCCAATGTGCCATCGGAGCGCGCTTTGGCGGCATTCCGCATCGCCTACAATCAGGCCGTGCGTGGCGTGATCGCCAGCGGGCGCGAGACGCTCTGGGCGTTCATCGGCGCGGCGGGAGACGTCCTGAACATCAGTGTGGTTGCCAGCACGCCGAGCGGCGGCGCGCCAATTCCTGCGCCACAGCTGGAGATTCAGGACGTGAGCGGACGCGTGATCGCTGCAGCGGCGCCAGAGGCGCTTGAGGCACGCGAGACGGCCGTGCAAGGGCTGATCTTGCCTGCTGATGGGCGCTATATCGTGGTGATGCGCGCTGAGAAGAGCGTGCCTTACACGTTAGTAGTGCAACGGCGCCAGGACGCATTGCCCAGCAATTTGGTTGCGGCCGCGCCACGGCCACTCGTGGCAGGCTTGACGTTGCAGGACGGCATCACGCCGAGTGATAGCGCGGATTACTGGACGTTCACGGGCGTGGCGGGCGATCCTGTGCAGATCGAGGCTTCGCGCCTGAACGGCGATTTGCGGCTCGATCTAGCGCTTTATGGGCCATCAGGCGCGTATTTGGCGGGCAATGCGGCTGCGCCAACTGTGAGCAGCGTCGCGTTAGCGCCTTTGCGCCTGCCCGAAGATGGCACGTACTTCCTAGTGGTCACGCGTTGGCTCGGCGTCAGCGGCCAGAGCAACGGCGGCTATCGCGTGCGCTTGGCGCGTCCAACTGAGGTGCAAATTCCGACTGAGAACGCGATCAGCGCTGATGGGCGGCCTGTGAGCGGCTTGCTGAGCGCCGATCGCCCTATGGAGGTATGGCGCTTCAGTGGGCGCGCCGATGAGCGCTACGAGTTGCGCTTTGAGCGCGCCACAGAAGCGCTGGACGCGCAATTGCAGCTGCTCAGCGCTGACGGGCAGCTCATCGGCGAGTTCGCGCCATTTGAGGCGCTTCTGGTGACTTCTGGGCAATTCAGCTTGCCGAGCGACGGGCAGTATCAGCTCGTGGCGCGCTTGAGAGATGGTTCAGGGCTATATCGCTTGCGCTTGAGTCGCTTACAGATGACTCAGCAGATCAACATTGGCGCCGCCCAAGTTATTGCTTATAACCAAGAAGTACAAGGCACGCTCGAAAGCAATAGCGCGCAAGTCTGGGTCTTTTTCGGCAAGGCTACTGATCGCATCGCGGCTGAGCTAGTTCCTGAGCGCGATACGCTTTCAGGTGTGAGCTTCAGCCTATTGCGCCCTGACGGCAAGACGTTCACTACAGCCGTGCGTTTTGCCACTGCCAGCCGATTGAGCGATATTGTGCTGCCCAGCGACGGCTTTTACGCCTTAGCCGTGCAATCTGAGCGCAGCGCGCCACTGCGCTATCAATTGCGCCTGCTGCGCTTGCAACCGAATGCCAGCTATCAGAGTCTCTTGGCGCTTGAGCAGCCAGCTGAAGGCATCCTGCGCCCTGAGCAGGCGCTGCACGAGTGGCGATTACAAGCCGAGCGCCCTGAGCGGCTCGCTGTGCGCCTGAGCGCTGAGCGCGGCTTACAGGGCCTGCGCCTTTGGATCGTCACTGCTGAAGGCGCGTTGATCGCTGAGGGCGCGCTGCAAGACGGCGAAATTGCGCTTGATTTTCAGCCGCAAGCAGGCGCACAATACGCAATTCTGGTAGAGAACCTGAGCGGCGTGCAAGGCCGCTATCAACTCAACTTGCGTCTGAGCCAGCCAACAACAGATTGAATCTTGCTGAGTCTCTTGTAATTACATCGTACTCAGCTTATTCAGCTTGACTTGCCTTACTAATCCTTGCTATCATGGCTTCACTGAGTATCCATCTTAACAGGAGTGGCTGCCATAATGGATTTGATCGGAAGGCAAATCGGCCAATATACCGTCACGGGCGTGCTGGGCACAGGCGGCATGGCGACCGTCTACCGCGCGCGCCAAGGCAACATCGAACGCGACGTCGCCATCAAGGTCATCCAG
>RFIM01000025.1 GCA_003695215.1 Chloroflexota bacterium | reverse complement strand
GCTTCCGCCTTCGGCAGCGTCAAGGTCAGCGTGCCGTTCTCGAACTCAGCCTCGATCTTGCTGCTATCCACAGGCGTGTTGATGGTCAGGATGCGCTCGAACTTGCCGACCATGCGCTCGCGCAGCAGGTAATTGCGATTCTCGCCGTTGGCCTTGTACTCGCCGCGAATGGTCAGCGTATCGCCTTCGAAGGTGATGCTGATATCCTCAGGCTTCAGGCCTGGCACATCCGCCACCAAAACCAACGCCTCGTCGGTCATGTAAGCGTCAATGGGCAGCAGCATCGGGCGATTCTCAGTGCGGAAGAAGCGCTCATTGAAGATGCGATCCATCTCATCGCGGATCGAGAGCAACTCACGGACAGGATTCCAACGGTTGATGCTGGTCATGGCTCAATCCTCCTTTTCAGCGCTTTATGTGTGCGCTAAATACGCCCACAGAGTAGCGCGCTTGTGTAAATGCTGCGTAAACGCTGCATAGATTCTTTGTTGGAAATCTAGCCCTTGGCGCTTGCCTTAGAAGGCGCCTCTGGCGTATAATCAGCGCAGATCGCTTAGAACAGTTGAGCGTAGCCATATGCCTAAAGCCCTGCCGATCGATTCTGACAGTTTGGATGATTGGTTCCCGCGCCAGAGCGCGCCAGAGCTGCCTGCCCTTGAGAGCGCGCCTGCGAGCAAGCGGCTTGGCGTGATAGTCGGCGGATCGCTGAGCAAAGGCCTAGATGTCAAGCTGGATCGCCAGACTGAGATTGAGTCACTCGCTGTTGGGCGCTATGTGGTCGTGCGTGGCAAGTACAAGCGCTTTTTCTGCATGATCACGGACGTGATCTTGGATAGCACTAATCCTTCCTTGCGCAGCGATCCGCCTGATTTGAGCGATCCGTTCCTGCGCGAGGTGTATGTTGGCACAGCGGCTTATGGCACGCTGCATGTTGCGCCCATGCTCTCGATTGAAGGCGAGGCAGGCGAGCCAAAGCCTGTCAAGACTATTCCTGGCCACTTCATGCCTGTGGAGATCGCCGATGCCCAAGACGTGAACGACGTCTTTGGCGCTGAGGATGAGACGCATTTCAACATCGGCACGCCGCTGGAGCTGGAAGAGACGCAAGTCAACCTTGACCTCAAGCGCCTGGTCGAGCGCTCGAGCGGCGTCTTCGGCAAGAGCGGCACAGGCAAGAGCTTCCTGACGCGCATCCTGCTCTCAGGCGTGATTCAGCGCAACATTGCCGTCAACCTAATCTTCGATATGCACAACGACTATGGCTGGGAAGTGACTGATGAGCGCGGCCCGAAGGCGAAAGGGCTGCGCCAACTGTTCCCTGCTAAGGTCAGCATCTTCACCCTCGACGAAGAGTCGTCCCGACGGCGTAATGCCAAATACGACTACGTGGTCACGCTCGGCTACGATGACATCGAGCCCGAAGATTTGGCGATGCTCAAGCTGACCATGGGACTCTCCGATCCGATGTTGGACGCTGCTTACACGCTGCGCAAGAAGTGGGGCAAGGCGTGGATCAAAACGCTGTTGGAAGCCGATAACGACAAATTTGAAGAGGTGGTGCAGACCACGAACGTTAGCAGCGCTTCCTTGACGGCGTTGGCGCGCCGCTTGGAACGCTTCGAGCGCTTTGAGTTCCTGAAGCCTGATGGCGCGCTCAGCGATAGTGTGCAAATGCTGCTGAACTATCTGACCGAGCAGCGCAAGAGTGTGGTCTTGGAGTTTGGGCGCTATGGCTCGGCTTTAGAGGCGTACATCCTTGTGGCGAACTACCTGACGCGCCGCATTCACGCCGAATACGTCAAGCGCGTGGAGAAATCGCTAGGAGATGCCAGTTTAGAGCCGCCACAGCTGCTGATCACGATTGAAGAGGCGCACAAATTCCTCGATCCGCTCATCGCACGGCAGACCATCTTCGGCACTATCGCTCGTGAAATGCGCAAATACAATGTCACCTTGCTGATCGTCGATCAGCGGCCGAGCGGCATTGACGAAGAAGTGATGAGCCAGATCGGGACGCGCATCACGGCGCTGCTGGACAACGAGCGCGATATTGCAGCCGTGCTGACGGGCATCAGCGGCGCTAGCGGCCTGCGCGAGGTCTTGGCGCGGCTAGATACCAAACAACAAGCGCTGATCATGGGCCATGCTGTGCCAATGCCTGTTGTGGTCAAGACGCGGGCCTATGACACAGCTTTCTATCAAGACGTGGCAGGCCTGAGCGAGGCACCTACCGCGGAGAGTAGCGCGGCGCGGCGGCTCTCTGGTTTGGGCAAGCGCCGCATCGAGTAGCCTATGAGCGACTCAGAACGCTTGCGGCGTTGGCGGCTCGTGCTGGGCGCTGATGCCTGCGCTGAGAAGGCGCTAGGCGCGCTCAGCGCCACAGATCGCGCTATGGACTCGGCGCTAGAGGCGCTCTACGGCGCGAGCAGCAAGGGCGAATCGCGCAAAGGCGGCCTCGGCGCTTCGGCACCAAATGTGGCGCGCTGGCTTGGCGATATTCGGCGCTACTTTCCAACATCCGTTGTGCGTGTGCTACAAAAAGATGCGCTAGAGCGCCTGAATCTGAAGCAGATGCTGCTAGAGCCTGAGCTGCTGCAGAGCGTGGTGCCTGACGTGCATTTGGCGGCGACGCTCATCAGCCTGAAGGACGCTTTGCCTGAGGAGACGCGCGCCACGGCGCGCCAAGTCGTGGCGCAGGTCGTCTACGAGCTACAGCAGCGCCTGGCGCTCTCGACTCAACAGGCAGTGCGAGGCAGTTTGAGCCGCACTGCGCGCACGCGCCGTCCACGCTTTGCTGAGATCGACTGGCTGCGCACTATCCGCGCCAACTTGCGCCACTACCAGCCCGAATACCGCACGATCGTGCCAGAGACGCGCATTGGCTATACCAAACGGCGCCGCGCCTTGCAAGACCTGATCCTGTGCGTGGATCAGAGCGGCTCAATGGCGAGCAGCGTGGTCTATGCGGGCGTCTTTGGCGCAGTGCTGGCCTCGTTGCCGTCGCTCAGCACGCGCTTCATCGCCTTCGATACAGCCGTGGTCGATCTGACTGAGAGTCTGGGCGAGCCTGTTGACCTGCTCTTCGGCGTGCAGCTGGGCGGCGGCACAGATATCCATCAGGCACTGCGCTACTCTCAACGCCTGATCAGCCGTCCTTTGCAGACCACGCTAGTGCTGATCAGCGACTTGTATGAGAACGGCAGCCCTATAGGCATGTTGCAGTGTGCCGCAGAGCTGATTGAGTCGGGCGTGCAACTGATCGCGCTTTTGGCGCTCAGCGATGACGGCGCGCCATCTTACGATCACAGCACAGCGGCGCATTTAGCTGCGCTAGGCGTGCCCTGCTTTGCCTGCACGCCCGATCAGTTTCCTTCGCTGATGGCAGCGGCGCTCAGCCGCGCCGATCTGAGCGCCTGGGCTGCCACAGAGGACATCGTGAGCGTCCGCGCCGAGGCCTAGCGCTCTTCAGGCGCTGTAACTACGCGGATGTGCAGCTCAGCCAGCTGATGCGGGTCGGCTTCACTAGGCGCGCCTGCCATCAGGTCGGCTGCCTGCTGCGACTTCGGGAAGGCGATCACTTCGCGGATATTCGGCTCGCCTGCCAGCAGCATGACCAGGCGATCAATGCCCGGCGCGATGCCGCCATGTGGCGGCGTGCCGTACTCGAAGGCTTCCAGCATGTGGCCGAAGCGCTGCTTCGCATCTTCGACGTCTAAGCCGATCAAGCCGAAAATCTTCTCCTGCAGGGCCCGATCATGAATGCGGATGCTGCCGCCTGCAACTTCGTAGCCGTTGCAGGCCAGGTCATACTGCTGGCCGCGCACGCGGCTCGGATCGCTATCCAGGAGCGGGATATCCTCAGGCATTGGCGCCGTGAACAAGTGATGCGATGGGTCCCAGCGCTGCTCGTCGGCGTTCCATTCAAAAAGCGGAAAGTCCACGATCCAACAGAAGGCGATCTTCTTCGGATCGGCTAGCCCAAGCCGTGCAGCGAACTCTTGGCGCAGCGTATCCAGCACTGCGCAGACTGTGGCGTGCGTATCGCTGGCGATCAGGATCAGATCGCCTGGCTGAGCGCCCATGCGCTCAATCAGCGCGCTCATCTGCTCAACGCTCAGGAACTTGCCAATGGGCGATTTCACCTGCCCTGAGTCGCCCGATTCAAGGGCGATGTAAGCCAGGCCTTTGCCGCCTGCGCTCTTGGCGATCTCGGTCAGCTCGTCCAGCTGCTTGCGGCTGTAATGGCCACAATTCGGGATGCGCAGCGCGCGCGTAGGATTGCCTGCAGCGGCGTTTTCAGCAAAGACTCGGAAGCCTGTCTGCGCGGCCAGATCGGTGATATCCACGATCTCCAGGCCGTAGCGCAGGTCGGGCTTATCGGTGCCGTATTTGAGCATCGCCTCTTGCAAGGTCAGGCGTGGGAAAGGCTGCGTGACGAGCTGGCAGCCAGTGATCGGCGCGGCGACCTGAACCAGGTGGATCATCAGCCCTTCGATCAGGTTGAGCACGTCTTCGCGCTCGACAAAACTCATCTCCAAGTCGAGCTGAGTGAACTCAGGCTGGCGGTCGCCGCGTTGATCCTCATCGCGGAAGCAGCGCGCGATCTGGAAGTAGCGCTCGAAGCCTGCCACCATCAAGAGCTGCTTGAGCTGCTGCGGCGATTGCGGCAAGGCGTAGAATTTGCCTGGATGCACGCGGCTTGGCACCAGGTAGTCGCGGGCACCTTCAGGCGTAGTCTTGAACAGGATCGGCGTCTCGATCTCGACGAAGTCACGTTCGTAGAGGTAATCACGGATGGCTTTGGTGATCTTGCCACGCAGGATCAGGTTGCGCTGCAAGCGGTGGCGGCGCAGATCGAGGTAGCGGTACTTCAAGCGCAGCGCCTCGTCAACTTTGCCATCGCTGCTGACATCGAAGGGCGGCGTTTTGGCGGCGTTCAGCACGCGCAGCTGCCGCACTTCCACTTCGATCTCGCCTGTGGCTAGGTTTGGATTGGTCATACCTGCTGGGCGCGCACGGACCGTGCCTTCGATCTGCAGCACGTCTTCGCGCCCGACCTTCTCGGCCGCGGCGTGCGCTTCAGGCGCGCTTTGCACGTCCACAACGGTTTGCGTGATGCCCCATCTATCGCGCAGGTCGATGAAGATCACGCCGCCTTGAGCGCGCACACGGTTGACCCAACCTGCCAGCTTGACACTCTGCCCGTCATGTGTCAGGCGTAGTTCGCCACAAGTGTGTGTTTTGAGCATATGGATTTGTGTTTATTTCTAGAAAAGGCGCGGCACAACGAAGATGGCCATGACAATCACGAATAGGAACAGGCTGCCTGCTAGGGTCAGCATGGCGCGCAGATCGCGGATGATATGCCGATATTCTTGATCCAGCTCTTCTTTAGTCGGCACGCGGCGCGTGGCCAGGCTGCCGCTGCGCACAATCGGCTTGGACTTGGCAGCGGCTGCGGCCTCCTGAGCTTCGGATTTGGCTTTAGAATCAGCTGCGGCGCTGCCGCGCAGCTCAGCGCGTGCGCGCTCCAGCACTTCCTGTGGCAGGTTGGGCTTGCTTCTCTTCTTCGCCATGATGTCAGGTACTCTCCATGCGTAGCTTTTGGGCAAAATTGGGTGACTGAGACAAGCATAGCGCCAGGCAAGGCGCTTGGCAAGCATCAGCGCAAGGGCGCACTTGGAAAAACAGGTATGGCGCAGGGTTTGGAAGACGCTATAATTTAGCGCGGCTTGGCGCGCTTTGCCGCAAGCCGCAATACCATCCGTTCAAGAGGCAGAACAACGCCTGTGAATCAAATTCTGCGCACAGCCTGGGAACGCTTTCAGATCATCGGGCAAGCCAACGGCGACTACGTAGCTCGCTTCATCACCTTCGTAATGTACTTCAGCATCCTGATCCCTTTCGCGCTGATCACACGCTTCTTCGTCGATCCGCTTGAGGTGCGTAAATCGGCACAGCCGCATTGGCGCAAACGCAAGCCAGTGGGCGAATCGCTTGAAGAGGCACGGAGTCAATCCTGATGTATATCCTCGGTCTCTCGTTTTACTACCACGACTCAGCCGCGGCGCTGCTCAAAGATGGCGAGCTGGTGGCCGCGGCTATGGAGGAGCGCTTCAGCCGTATCAAGAACGATAATGGCTTTCCGACGCGCGCCATTCAGTTCTGTCTGCGCAAGGCGGGCATCAAAGCGGCTGATCTAGACTATGTAGTCTTCTATGAGAAGCCGTTCGTGAAGTTCGCGCGGATTTTGCTGAGCGTCCTGGGCACTTTTCCGCGCTCACGCGATGTCTGGCGCGAGGCTATGTTCGTCTGGATGCCTGAGAAGCTGTGGATCAAGACGCGCCTGCAGAATCATCTGGGCATCAGCGCGGATAAGATTCTGTTTTGCGATCATCATATGTCGCACGCGGCGAGCGCCTTTTACGCTTCGCCTTTTGAAGAAGCAGCCGTGCTGACCATCGACGGCGTCGGCGAGTGGACGACGACGACGCTCGGGCGCGCTAAGGCGAACTGGAACGGCGATGGGCGCAACGAGATCACGCTGTTCGAAGAGATACGCTTTCCGCATTCGATCGGCTTGTTGTACTCGGCCTTCACAGCCTTTCTGGGCTTCAAGGTGAACGAAGGCGAGTACAAAGTGATGGGCATGGCGCCTTACGGCACACCGCGCTTTGTGGACAAGGTCTACAAGCTGATCCATCTGAACGCTGATGGCAGCTTCCACCTGAATATGGATTACTTCTCATTCCATTACAGCGCCGATCGGACCTTCAATCAGCGCTTCATCGACCTGTTCGGCGAGCCGCGCACGCCCAGCGATGATTTCTTCACCATGGCGACCAATCCTGAGCGCGCGCACGAGAAAGAAGCTATGGCGCGCAATCAGTACTACGCCGATGTGGCTGCTAGCATTCAAGCCGTGACTGAGGAGGCGCTTTTGCGCATGGCGCGCCATTTGCACGCCAAAACGGGCTTGAAGAAGTTGGTCATGGCAGGCGGCGTGGCGCTCAACAGCGTGGCGAACTACAAAATCCTGCACGAGACGCCCTTTGAGGAAGTCTACATTCAGCCTGCGGCCGGGGATGACGGCGGCGCGCTCGGTGCAGCGCTGTGGGCCTATCACAGCGTGCTGCAGCAGCCGCGCAAGTTCGTGATGCAGCACGCCTACTGGGGCGAGGAATATGGCGAGGCCCACATCCGCGATTTTCTAGAGAGCCACAACATTCCCTACACCTACGAGCCCGACGATCAGCGTCTGATCGATCAGGTCGTCGAGAGCCTGGTGCAAGGGCAAGTGGTCGGCTGGTTTCAAGGGCGCTTCGAGTGGGGCCCGCGCGCGCTCGGCAATCGTAGCATCCTCGCCGACCCGCGCCGCAGCGAGATGAAGAACGTCGTCAACACTAAGATCAAGTACCGCGAGCCGTTCCGTCCTTTTGCGCCTGTAGTGCTGACCGAATGCGCGCCTGAGTACTTCGACTTTCCCGACGTGGCGCAGCATTTCCCGCCGCGCTTCATGCTGATGGTCTCGCCTGTGCATCCCGACAAGTACACAGTCATCCCGGCCACAACGCATGAAGGCGGCACAGGGCGTTTGCAGACGATTGACTTTGAGACCAATCCGCGTTATTACAATGTGGTCAAGACCTTTGGCGAGGCGACGGGCGTGCCTGTGCTGCTGAACACATCCTTCAATTTGCGCGGCGAGCCGATTGTGACTTCACCTGCCAACGCTTGGAACACTTTCAGCAAGAGCGGTCTTGATCTGCTAGTGCTGGGATCGTACCTGGTGCGCAAATGAGCGCGCCGCTCATCCTATGATCAACCTAATTCTGGAGAGTTGCCTGTGACGACACAAGAGAAGATGATCAAGCGCGCAGACGCCGAGAGCACTGCGCCGATGTACACTGATATGGAGCTGGCTGAGAGCGCCTCTGAGCCAAAGGCGCAGACCGACTGGCGCCGCGATCTGCGCTCGCGCGCGGGCGTGGTTGGCGAGCTGTTCGGCTTTTTATGGAAAGTGCGCCTGTGGTGGATGATTCCGATGATGGTAGTGCTGCTGCTGTTCTTCTTCGTGTTCATTTTCGGCGCATCCACGCCATTGGCGCCGTTCATCTATTCGCTGCGCTGAGCGGGGAGCGCCATGCCGAACTGGTTAGCTGCGCTCCTTGTTGGCGGCGCTCTAGCGCTGTGGATGGGCTACTACGTAGCGCGCAAGTCTGCTGCCAAGAAACCGATTCAGGGCGGTCGAGCGGCGCAAGTGCTGCACTATCTGGGCGCCTCAGCCACTGTGGCGCCCGGCATGATGCTCTTGCTCGGCTCAATCGTCTTCGGCTTGCAATTCAGCCAAAGCCTGACGCTGTGCTTAGGCAGTTTTGCGCTCGCGGCTATCTTCTTGATCCTCTACGCCGCCTTCGAAGTGGCGCGCAAAGCCGCCTGAGCGCCTGTAACTGGCTGCCGTCGTTGTGCGGCAGCCTTTTATGGCGTTGTGATGGCGCGCAAGCCGATGCCTATGCTAGACTAGCAGGCGCTGCCGCTACCCCTCATCGCTAACGCCAACGCCGAGATCGCTTCAGCGCAATGCCCTGGCTGGTGTGCTGGAAGCGCTTTGGTTGGCAGTCTATGCAGGCATTCTGCGAGTTTGCGCTCAAAAGCGCGCGCAAGGGCCTCAGTATCCTTCAAGGCTGAGAAAGGGTGAGTTTATGCTTCCTGCAGTTACTGCCGCTGCCTTTTTGGTCGGTGCAGGCACAGCATGGCTGGCACGCACCTATCAGTACGAAATGCGCGCTGCCGCGGCGCGCCAATTGACGGGCAGCCATTTTGTGAGCGTGGCGCAAACGCGCATTGAGTACGTGCTGCAAGGCAGCAAAACGCCTTACGCGCTCATCTCGCACCAGGCCATGGGCGGCTACGATCAAGGGCAAGCCATGGGCAGGCTCTATCAGGGCTGCTCAGTGATCGCGCCTTCGCGAGCTGGCTATCTGCGCACGCCGTTGGACGCCGGACGCACGCCAGAGGCGATGGCAGATACCTTCGCCGCGCTCCTCGACTATCTGAACGTGCCAAGCGTCATTATCGCAGGCTACTCAGCCGGCGCAATGTCGGCCATTGCTTTTGCCATCCGTCACTCAGAGCGATGCCGTGCGCTAGTGCTTGGCAACGCTGTCATGCGTACACCGCCCGCTTACGTCATGGACTTCTTGGCGCCTATCGCGCTCGCCAACCGCTGGGATTTCTCCAATTGGCTGATCTCAGCTGCTGTGGAGCGCACCTTGCCTTTGCTCGAGCGCGATCCAGAAGTTCTGGCAATTTTGCGCAGCCTGCAGCAAAACAATCCCGCTAGCCTGCGCTTCGATGGCTTCCAGCTAGATATTGAGCAAATGCGCGCCTTTCAACCTGACCTGACACAAATCCACGTGCCGACCTTGATCATTCACGGCACGCTGGACGTGCTTGTGCCGCCTGATCAGGCGCAGGAAGCCGCTCAACGCATTCCTAAGGCGCGCCTGCTGATGATCAAAAACGGCGGACACGACGCCTGTGTGCGTTACCCGCATTTGGTCAAGCCCGCCTTGCAGAATTTGATCCGCGAAGTGAGCTGACGCACAGGGCACTGTGTCATCGGACTGGCGCTGCAGCAGTGGCTTGCCTTCTACTCCACTGCACTGGAAGAACCTTCTCGAGCTTTGCACGAGTCCTTCATCACTTCTTCATAGCCTTGCCTTACACTGAAAAGCGAAAGACCGAGAGATGGTCTGGGAATACACAAGGTAAGGAGTAAGGTACCATGAAACGCATCACGAAAGGCTTGTTGGCAGTCGCTGTGGCAGTCGCTTTAGTCGGCGGCTTGGCGCTGAGCGCGACGACGGTTGAAGCACAAGGCGGCCGTGGCGGCAAGGGCTGGGATTTCTCAGGTGCAGGCCTTTGGATTGGCGTGTGCAGCACGACAGACTACACCAGCGTGGCAGCGCAGGCACTGAACATGACGCCAACAGAGCTGCGCGTGGCTTTGGCAGGCGGCGCAAGCTTGACGCGCATTGCGGCGCAAAAGGGCGTGGATATCACGACAGTGCAAGAGGCGCTGCGCACGGCGCGCCTTGCCGAAGTCGATCAAGCGCTAGCTGACGGCTTGATCACGGCCGCGCAAGCAGAGCAGCTCAAAGCGCTCCTGAACGCTCAGCCGCAGGCGCCAATGATGCCTGGCTTGCGCGAGCGCGGCAAGTGGTTCGGCCTTCGGATCGGGCGCGTGAATTTCCCGGCAGGCGTCAGCGCGCGCAACACGGTCAAGCCATATCCTGTGGCCGCACAGGCGCTGGGCATGTCCTGCGCGGACTTGGTCAAGGCGCTGCAAGGCGGTCAGTCCATTGCGCAAGTGGCGGCTAGCAAAGGCGTTGCCCTTCAGACTGTGGTCGATGCCTTGAGCAAAGCCTATGGCGATGCGCTGACGAAGGATGTGGAAGAAGGCTTAGTGGCGCCTGCACGCGCTGAGGCCCTGCGCGCGCAGATCGTCAACAACGTGCTGGGCATCGTCTCGCGTCCACACGCGCGGCTGGGCATCGGTGTGCCGCACATTGGGCGCGATCGCCGTGGGCAGTTCTTCGGCGAATGGTTCGAAGACGGCGAACTTGGCGAGCATGACATGACCTTCTTCGGCGAGTGGTTCGAAGACGGCGATTGAGTGAGCTTCAGCTTCGCATAAGCACGAATGATGCTAGAATAAAGATGAGTCGGCAATGCCGACTCATCTTCGCATCGCTGGTGAGAGAGCATGATATGCAACGCCCGACGCGAGTCTTGATCATCGAGGATCAAGTCAAGATCGTACACTGGTTGAGCGAATTCTTGAAGCAAGCGCATTTCGAAGTGCTGACTGCCTATGACGGGCGGACAGGTCTGCAACTTTTTGAGCGCGAGAAGCCTGATGTGATCCTGCTTGACCTGATGCTGCCCGACATGGACGGTTTAGATGTTTGCCGAATCGTGCGCCAAAACTCAGATGCGTTCATCATCATGATCACGGCGCGCGTCGAAGAGACGGATCGGCTGCTCGGCCTAGAGATCGGCGCCGACGACTACGTGACCAAACCGTTCAGCCCGCGCGAAGTGGTCGCACGTATTCGCGCCTTGCTGCGGCGCGCCAGCGGCGCGCTAGCTCACAATAGTGCGCCACAACAGCGCACTCTCAGCTATGGCGAGCTAGCGCTCGATCCTAACAAACGGCTCTGCACACTCAAGGGCGAGCCCGTCAACCTGACACCGACCGAATTCGACATCCTACACACGCTGATGAAACAGCCAGGCGTGCCGTTCACGCGCGAGCGGCTGATCAACGAAGCGCTTGGCTACGATTACGTAGGCTATGAGCGCACAATAGACGTCCACATCCGCAATCTGCGTCGCAAAATCGAGCCCGATATCCAGAATCCGCAGTATATCCAGACTGTTTTCGGCGTCGGCTACCGCTTCGCTGACGCCTTGCCGACCACTTGAGCAGGAAGGTGCGCCATGCGTCTGTTCCGCCACCAATTATTGCTCAGCTACTTGCCTTTAGCGCTTTTGCCGATACTCGTCATCGGCTTTGTCACACGCGGCGTGACTGAAGATCGGCTCACGCTTTGGGTCACACAAGACGCAGATCGGCGCATCCGCGAGCTAGTGCCTTGCCTGGAAGAATATTATGAGATCAATAACTCCTTGGAAGGGCTATTTTCGGCGCTGAACAACGGTGAGTCGTTCACATGGTTGTTGCTCCGCAATCGCCCTGAGCGCAAGCCGCCAAAGCACGTGCGCGCCTTAGTGGCAGATGATGCAGGGCGCGTGCTGTGCCTGCGCCTGCCGTACAACACCAATCCTTTAGAGCGCATTCAGCAAATGCGCAGCACAGGCAATTTGCCGCTGCCTGCTGTTGTGCAGCGCTCTGAACTGATCATCACTGATGCCAACGGCATCGTATTAGTGAGCGCTGAGCCAAGCCTGATCGGCTTGCCTTTGGCGCCTGAGGTGCTCAGCCGCAGCGCGCCTGTCGAAGAAGACGATCAAATCGTGGCGCGTGTGGCCCTTGCCATGGGCATGCTGGATGAGAGTCAGCGCCAACTGCTGAGCGCGCTCAACATGGCTTTGCTGTTCTCAGGCAGTTTTTCACTCATGGCGGCGCTGGGCTTGGGTTGGTGGATGTCTTCGCGGCTCTCGATGCCTTTGCGCGTGCTAAGCGAAGGCGTGCAACGCCTGGCGCGCGGCGAGTGGCGCTCGCCCTTGCCTGTGCTGGCCCGCAATGAGCTGGGCGAGCTGACACAAGCCTTCAATCAGATGGCAGCTGAGCTGATGCGCCAACAAACGATGACGCGTCAGATGGTCGCTGACATCGCCCACGATCTGCGCACGCCGCTGAGCACAATGGCGCTTGAAGTTGAGGCCATTGAGGCAGGCTTCCAGACGCCCGAGCAAGCGACGCAAAGCCTGCGCGAAGAGATCACATGGTTGCAGCGTATGGTGGACGATCTGCGTTTGCTCTCGCTAATGGACGCCGATCAAATTCGCCTGCAGATTGAGCCTGTGCCGCTGGGCACCTTCCTGAGCCGCCTGCATGATTTTTGGCGCACCAGCGCTGAAGAAGGCGGGCGCGTCCTTGCTCTGGAGATCACTAGCGATTTGCCCGTCATCCAAGCGGATGCGTTGCGCCTGCGGCAGATCTTGGGCAATTTGCTGGATAACGCGTTGCGCCACACCAAGCCAGGCGATTGCATACGGCTGCAAGCGCAACCTGCGCCTGATGGCGGCGTCCTGATTCGTGTAGCCGATAGCGGCGAAGGCATTCCACCAGAAGCCTTGCCGCGCATCTTCGACCGCTTCTACCGCGCCGATCGGGCGCGCAAGCACGGCGATAGCGGCAGCGGGCTCGGCTTGAGCATCGCCAAGCGCTTGGTCGAGATGCACGGCGGCAGCATCACAGTCAGCAGTCGGCTCGGCCAAGGCACTGCCTTCAGCATTCACTTGCCGCCTAAGCCTGCCACAGCCTGATCGCTTTCGTAACGTTCGCTGTAATGCGATCGGAATATCGGCTTGGCATGGCACAGGCTATGCTGGAAAATCATCTCAGCGTGTCCAGGCAGGCGAGGCGTGAGCATGCGCAGACTCTTCAGCAGGCCTTTCAGGGCGTTATCTGGTAAGCCGCAGGGCAAGTTCCAGAGCCCTGGCTCAGTGCGCGAAGCTGAGCTCGATTGGCAAGGTATGCTGATTCGGGCTGCCAATGGCAGCTTCCGCGTGGATGTCATCGCGCCTGATTGCTTGTGTGTGCGTTTTGCGCCTGATGGCCATTTTCCGCTACCGCGCTCTTACGCCGTCCACAAGACGGACTGGCAAGCGCCTGAATTTGAGCTGGATGAGAGCGCTGAGCTACTGAGTCTCAAGGTAGCGGGCGGCATGATCTGCTTGATCAATCGGGAAGATAGCCGCTTCATGTTCCTGAGTCCGCACGGCACGTTGATCGGTCAGGATGCAGCGCCGATCTTGTTTCGCCAAGGCGAATTCAGGCTAGGGCGTGCGCTCAGCGCTGAGGCGCGCTGCTACGGTTTGGCGGCGCCTTCAAGCGCGCTGAATTTGCGCGGCAAACGCTATGCGCTTTGGCAAAGCGCAGCCGAGCAGGACTGGCCCGCTTATGTGCCTTTCTTGATGATGCTTGACGACCAAGCTGTCGACGCACTGCTGTGGGATAACACCTCACGCGGCTATGTGGATATCGGCGCTGAGGATGCGCAGAAGGTCGTCTTCAGTGGCAGTGCAGGCGAGCTGCGCTACTATCAGTTTTGTGGCACACCGCTGAGCATCCTGGAGCGCTACACAGAGCTGATCGGTCGGGCGCCCTTGCCGCCGCTGTGGTCGTTTGGCGCGCACTTGCTGGCACCACAGCCGACTTCGGCTGAAACCTTGCGCGCCTTTGCCACAGAATGCCGCGCACAGCAGCTTCCGTGCGATGTGATCGCGCTTGCGCTTGATTACATGGAAGACGAAGCGCCGTTTGTGTGGGACAATCAGCGCTTTCCAAAGCCGAGCGCGCTGATCGGCGATCTGGCGCGGCGCGGCTTCAAATGCCTGCTGCCGCTCAAGGCGACGCTGAAAGACCTGAGCGCTGATCTGGTCGTCAAATATCCCAATGGCGGGCCTGTCAGCCTGAGC
>RFIM01000024.1 GCA_003695215.1 Chloroflexota bacterium | reverse complement strand
CTCAGCATCGGCGCCGCACTGATCTTAGGCATTCTCGGCATTTTTGGCGCGCTCAGCCTTGCCAACGGCGAAGTGCCGCTGCTCGGCATTGCCCTGCGCGCCTCTGAGACGCCAACTTCCACGCCAAGTGCTACTGAGCGGCCGAGCAGCACGCCATCGCCGACAGCCACTTTTACAGCCACCTTCACGCCAACTCAGACGCCTAGTGTCACGCCATCGCCAACGGCCACCTTCACGGCCACTTCCACCAACACGCCCAGCGCCACGCCAACTTTCACACCGACCTTCACTGCCACGCCGACACCCACACCGACTTTCACTGCTACGCCTACGCCGACTTTCACTGCCACACCGACGCTCACGCCCAGCGCCACGCTCACGCCTTCCAACACGCCGACGCCAACGCCGAACATCACGGCAACTATCGAAGCAGCCACTGTCGTCGCTGCCAACGCCACAGCGACTGTCGTCCAACAGACCATTGTGGCTTTCTTTGAGACTCAGCGCGCGCTGACTTCGCCCACACCTGATTACACTGCCACAGCGCGCTTGTGTGTTTTGGAATACGAGCTGATCGCGCCTGAGCCGCCCGATCCATTGGCGCCAAAGAATCCGATTCGCGTCAACACGCCGCTGGAGACCGACGTGATCCTGCGCAACACTGGCAACTGCGATTGGCTGCCTGGCACCAGCATTAACTACGTGGAAGGCGAGCGCTTCAACCTGCCACGCCGCATCGAGATGAGCAACACCGAGCCTGTCAAGCCAGGCGAAGAGGCGCGTTTCCCATTGCGCGGGCGCACGCCTTCGCTAGGCGGCGTGCGGCTTGGCCAGTGGGAAGTGCGTAACAGCGGCGGCGTGTTAATTCCGCCACGCTTGACCATTGCCTTTTTCGTCTTTCAATGAGCGCTATGGAAACAGAAAATCAGGCGCCTGAAGCGCCGCTCCCGCCGAGCGAACAAGACTTCCAAGCAGCGCAAGCTGCTGCTGATCCGCAGCAAGCAGAAGGCGCGCCTGTGCGCGCTGAGGCCGCGGCCTTGAGAGCTGCTGATGCCAACGCTGAGGCAGATTTAGCCCGTCCGCAGCGCCTGATGCAGTTTCGCAGCCGTCGCCGCGCGCAATTCAGCATGGCCATGCCTGCGCTCTTGCTGATCGGTTATGGCGCGCTGTTGCTCAGCGAGAGCCTGACGCCTGAGGTGCAGGAATATCCGCCCTTGTGGCTGCTCGGCGTTGGGCTAGCTGCGTTGGCGTTGGCGCTCTTGGCGCGTTTTTTCGTCAATGGCAGGCGCGAACGCGGCTTGTTCTTGCTCGGCGCGACGCTCGGCGGTTGGCTCGGCTCAGCAGCGCTCGTGGCCGACGGTCAATTGAAGCTGATGCAACTGTGGCCTTTGGGCATCGGCACAGTTGGCCTAGCGCTGCTGTTGAGCTACTTACTTGCACGTGGACGCGATAACAGCCTGATTCTGCCCGCACTAGCGCTGATCGCCGCAGGCTTAGTGGCATTGCCTGTGGCAGAGCGCCCTATCGCGCCTGAGATTTCAGTCAGTGTGGCGCGCTTGGCGCCGCTAATCTTGATCCTAGCTGCTCTGCTCTGGTTGCCACGCGCCCTGCGCGAGCGCGATTGACGACACATGCACATCGCCCTGGATGCCAGCCGCGTCACGATAGCGCGACGCACAGGCACTGAGAATTACGCCTTGCAGCTGATCCGCGCGCTCTTGCACTTGCCCGAAAGCGCTGAGCTGCGCTTTAGCTTGTATTTCCGCGAGCCGCCTGCGCCTGGCCTGCTGCCCGAGCGGCCAAACGTGCGCGCTTACATCTTGCCGGCGCGCCGCGCCTGGACGCACACGCGCTTCGCAGCGGCGCTGTGGCGCCATCAGCCTGATGTCACCTTTGTGCCTGCTCACACCTTGCCGTTCCTGATGCGCGGGCGCGCTGTGGTGACCGTTCACGATCTCGGCTACCGCTTTTTCCCGAAAGCGCATCGCCTGAGAGAACGCCTGTATCTTGAGCTGACCACACGCTATAGCGCCTGGCGCGCTGAGCGCGTCCTCGCCGATTCGCAGGCGACGCGCCGCGATCTGATCGCGCAGTACGGCACATCCGAGTCGAAAATCCGCGTCGTCTATCCTGCGGCAGAAAGCATGGCGCGCGCCTCAGCGGCCCAGATCGCCGCTGTGCGCGATACTCACAACTTGCCTGAGCGCTACTTGCTCTTTCTGGGCACCTTGCAGCCACGCAAGAATTTGACGCGCCTTGTGCAGGCTTTTGCAAGGTATTTGCAGCGCAGTGGCGATCCTGATCTGAGCCTGGTGCTAGCAGGGCAAGTCGGCTGGTTGTTCGAGCCTGAGCGCGATCTATGGGCGCACTTGCCCAACGCCTTGCGCGATCGCGTGCGGCTGCTCGGCTACATCTCAGAGGCAGAAGTGGCGGCGCTCTACAGCGGCGCACTGGCCTTCGTCTTTCCCTCGCTCTACGAAGGCTTCGGCATCCCTGCCTTAGAAGCCCTGCATTGCGGCACGCCTGTCCTGTGCGCCGAGTCCTCCTCATTGCCTGAGGTAGTCGGCGCGGCAGCTCTGATGGTCAATCCGCTAGATGTGGCGCACATCGCTGAGGGCATCGAGCGTATCGTACAGGACTCGGCACTGCGCGCTGCGCTGATCGAGCGCGGCTATGCCCAAGCGGCGACTTTCACTTGGCAGCGCGCTGCTCAACAGACTCTTCAGGCGCTGATTGAAGCGACACGATGAACCTGAAGCGCATTCTGTGCATCAAAATCTCCGATATTGGCGATCTGATCACAGTGACGCCTGCTCTAGCTGCCCTGCGTGAAGCCTTGCCGCACGCTGAGCTGGACGTGCTAACCAGCGCTCATGCCGCGCCGATCCTTGACGGCACAAGGTTGGCTGATCAGGTGCTGACCTTCCCCTTGCGCGCCTATGAACGCGCTGCGGACGTCTTCAAGCCTTCAGCATTGCGCCGCTTGATGGCATTCATCGCCCAACTACGCGCGCGGCGTTATCAGGCAGTCTTGCTCTTCCATCAGCTCAGCACGCCCTTTGGCGCGTGGAAACACGCTATGCTCACGCTCGGCACAGGCGCGCCAGTTCGGGCAGGGCTAGAGAATGGACGCGGCTGGTTTCTGACGCATAAAGTGGCTGACCGCGGCTTTGGTGCCTTCCATCAAGCCGCCTATTGGCTGAAAGTGGCGGCGCTGCTCGGCGCATCAGACTCGCCTGAGCGCTTTCCGCTGCGCGTAGGCATTTCCGAGGCTGATCGTGCTTGGGCAGCGCAGCAATTGCCTGAATCAGGCTACGTGGCCGTTCACAGCGGCAGCGGCGCTTTGAACGTGGCGCGACGCTGGACGCCTGAAGGCTTTGCAGCGGCGGCCACGCACTTCGCACAGCATCTCGGCACCTCGATCGTCCTGATAGGCGGCATCGGCGATGATTCTGAGGCATTACGCGCACACTTGCGCCTGCCATACCGCGACTTGATCGCCAAGACGACGCTTGGTCAGCTTGCTGCTGTGCTGGAACGCTGCGCCGTCTTCATTGGCGGCGATAGCGGCGTGATGCATATCGCTGCGGCCATTCCGCATCTGGCTTTGTACACGCCCTTCGGCGCGACCAATCACTTCGCTTGGCAGGCGTGGCGTCCGCAGGGCCGAGCGGCTGTGATAGCGCGCTCGGGCGTGCTTTGCTCGCCCTGCGCATATATTGGGCAGAGCGTCGGCTTGCGCAGCGGCTGCGCGGCGCGCACTTGTATGCGCGCGCTTAAGCCTGAGGGCCTGATCAAGGGCGAGAGTCGCCTCGCGATCGCGCAGCGCGAGCGCCGACCAGCTTTGGAAGTGCTAGGCGTGCCAATAGATCGGCTGACCTTCGCTGAGTTGCTCGATCAGATCGGGCACTGGATACGCGAGGCGTCATCAGCGCGCCTGATCTGCACGGCTAATCCTGAGCTAGTGATGTTGGCACAGCGCGATGTGCTGTTCTATACCATCTTGCGGCGCTGTGCGCTGGTCACAGCTGATGGTGTTGGGCTGCTATGGGCGGCTCGGCGGCTCGGCGTGCGCTTGCCCGAGCGCGTGACGGGCTCAGATAGCTTGCCGCTCATCGCTGAGCGCGCGGCGCAGGCAGGCTGGCGGCTGTTCTTGCTGGGTGCCGCTGAAGGCGTGGCGGCGCGCGCCGCAGCGCGCTTGCGCGAGCGCTTTCCGCGCCTGCAAGTGGTCGGCACGCACAGCGGCGATCCATCGCCTGAAGCTGAAGATGGGATTGTAGCGCTCATCAACGCTTCAGGCGCTGACATCCTGTTTGTGGCTTACGGCTCGCCACAACAGGAGAAATGGCTAGCGCGCAACTTGGCGCGGCTGCAGGTGAAAGTGGCGCTCGGAGTCGGCGGTGCCTTCGATTTTGTGGCAGGCACGGCGCAACGCGCGCCCTTGTGGATGCGCCGCCTTGGCTTAGAGTGGTTTCATCGCTTGCTAAGGCAGCCTTGGCGTTGGCGGCGCATGGCAAGCCGTCTGCCGCGCTTTGTTTGGCTTGTCCTGTGGCGCGGAGCGCGTCCGCCGCGCCATTTCGAAGGCATAGGCGGTCAGTATGGCTAAGGCGGCGTTGCAGGCATTGGCAGAGCGTTTGGCGGGCTGGCAGGTCGCTGTGATCGGCGATGTCATCCTGGATGAGTACCTGATCGGCACAGCCAGTCGCCTCAGCCGCGAGGCGCCGATTCCTGTTTTGGAGTTTGAGCGGCGCGAGGTGATCGCAGGCGGCGCGGCGAATCCGTCGGCGAATGTAGCAGCGCTAGGTAGCTTTGCGCACCAAATCGGCGTGATCGGCGCCGACGAGAATGGCGCAACGCTGCGCGCTTTGCTAGCAGCGCGCCAAATTCGCACCGAAGGCTTGATTGTAGACGCGACGCGCCAGACGACGACCAAGACGCGCATCATGGCGCAGATCGGCTTGCGCTTTCCACAACAAGTGGCGCGCCTGGATCGCGTGGATCGGACGCCAATTCGGTCGGCAGTTGCGGCGCAGATCGGCGCGGCCCTAACGGGCAACTACGCGGCGATCATCTGCTCTGACTATCTGAACGGTCTGCTGACGCCTGAAGTGGTGGCGCAGGTGCGCGCACAGCGCGCTCTGCGCGTCGCCGATGCGCAAGGCGAATTAGATAAGTACAGCGGCTTTGATGTGGTGAAGTGCAATGCCGACGAAGCGCAGCGGGCGCTCAGGCGCGAGCTGCGTACAGACGCCGACTTCGGCGCAGCTGCGCATGAGCTGCGCACGCAGTTGCAGCTGCGGCGCGGCATCTGCCTGACGCGCGGCGCTGATGGCATCACTGTGGCTGATGAAAATGGCGTGCAGCATGTACCTGCACCACAAGTGGAGGACGTTTTCGATACGGTCGGCGCGGGCGATACCGTTGTGGCTGTGGTTAGCTTGGCGCTCCTGGCAGGCGCCGACTTGAGGACAGCAGCGCAATTGGCGACCTTCGCAGCCAGCATTGTGATCAGGCGCGTGGGCAATTATGCGCCGACACGCGCCGAGCTTCTGGCCGAGATCGCGGCGCACGGCTGACAAAAAAGCGGCGCACAGGCCGCTTTAGTGCTGGGGAGGCAGGATTCGAACCTGCGAATCGCGGATTCAAAGTCCGCTGCCTTGCCGCTTGGCCACTCCCCAAGGTACGCCGCAAGTTTAGCACACTCCACTGCGCCTGGCAAGCCCAAATAAGCCAGGTGAGGCGATGAACCTCTGCCATGGAGCTACGCCGAGTGGCCTGGCAGAAGCATCGTGCCGCTAGGCGCAAAGTGACGCTGCTGAGCGTTGTGGAAAGACGATTGCGCTTGCCTTGCACAGCACTTGTGTGATACATTGATAATGATCGCACTGCGCCGCGGCCGCCGAAACTTTCGGCACGCTGAAGCGTACACGGGGATTCAGGAGAACGCGAATCATGACAGCGTGGTGGGGAACTCGAGAGAACGTCTCAATGCGGCTGCGCCTCGAAGTTGAGGCAATGCGCGCCGCTTTCGGCGATACCTTCCGTTTGATCGTCAAGCCGAACAGCTTGCTGTACTGGCTTGGCACTGTTGAAGTGAACATGAAAGGCGTGCCTGAACGCGATCACACTTTGAAGATCGTCTATCCAAACGACTATCCACAGCGCCCGCCTGAGGCCTACGTGGTCAAGCCGCGAATCTACAGCGAAAAGCATCAGTATGAAGACGGCCAGCTGTGCCTGTTCAATCCGCGCGATGGCACAGGCTACGGCTGGAATCCGTCGCGCTCCACAGCTGTGACCGTGACCGCATGGGCGATTCAGTGGCTCTACGCTTACTACACCTGGCGCATGACCAACAAGTGGCCTGGTATTGAGGAGCGCGTACGCTGATGTTCCTCAGGCGCTTACGCGGTCTCAACTCTGCTAACCTGCCGCGCGTGACCATTGCGCAGCGCGTGGTTGATAAAATCGTTGCCAATGCGCTAGTGTATGAAACTGAGACAGGCGAATCGCTGATCGGCTTCGCCCTGCCGCAGAGCGGGCGCCCTGAGCCTGACCTTTACGTGTTGGATACGATTGCGCCCGATGCCAGCGCCGTGCGCGCCAGCACCTATTTTGAGCAAGGCGACGACCTACAAGGCGATATCTTCAATTGGTTCTACGATAACTGGGAAACGATGCGCGTGCGCATGCGCACTATCAATAGCAACGGCACCTTGCCCAAGTGGGATGCACCGCTATGCCATCTAGGCGATTGGCACAAACATCCTGGCACGCTTGTTGAGCCATCCTGGGGCGATACGTCAACGGCGCGCAACCACATCAACGACCGTCAAGCAGGCACGCCGCAGCTATTGGTCATTCTGGCAACCCTCTGGGATCGCTTTTACGCCGATCAGCCTGAAGCAGAAGCGATGGCGGCTGAGACGGACGACGAGACGCCTGAAGAGCTCAAGCCTGAAGGTAGCGAGGCGCAGCCGCTCCTCGTGCCTGTGGACGAAAACGGGCTTGTGCGCATCGACGTCTGGTACATGAGCCGAACGATCCGCCGCTTCAGGCGCCTGACTCCTATCGTTGTGCCGAACGCCGAGCTGCCTGAGCTGCCGCCGCTCAGCTGGCACTTAGCACACCCCGAGCGCTTGCGCAGCGAAGTTGAGAGCTTGAATCAAGCTGGCTACGCCGTCTCGCTTGAGCAGTATGACACGGATCGCGTGCCGCCGCTTGAGATTTGCTTCTCGCTAGCGCGCCGCGAGAGCCAGCACGTCATCATCCTGATCACAGAAGTCGATTATCCCGCGCACATGCCGCGCGTCCGCTTGACTGCCATGAGTGCCCTGCGCGACTTACCTGAAGAGGCGAATTTGTTCGACCGACTCTGGAACGCCTCGCAGCCTTTGCCACAGAGCGCTTATCCGCTATGGTCTTGGACTGAGCGTCATCGCCTGATAGACCTAGTCCGCGAAGTTGAAGCGCGCCTAGCTGAAGGGAAGGTGAGATGAGCAACGCATGGGATCGCGTTGAACGCTATTTGGGCGAGGATGCCCTGGCGCAGCTCGCGCGCAAGAAGATCGCGGTGGTCGGCCTTGGCTCAGGCGGCGGCTTTGTGGCGCTGACGCTTGCCATGAGCGGCGTCGGGCAATTCGTCCTGATTGACGATGACATAGTCGAGGTCACTAATGTGGTACGGCACGTCGCCGATCTGCGCGATGTCGGGCGCCCGAAGGTGGAAGCCGTCGCCGATTTGATCCGCGCGCGCAATCCCAAGGCACAGGTGCAGGCGATCGTCGGGCGCGTCGAGAATCACGCTAGCGCGCTGCAGGATATCGATCTCGTCGTCGTCGGCGTGGATGGCGAGTTGGCCAAATACGCCATCAACGCTGTGTGCCGCGAGAACAACTTGGTGGCAATTTACGCCGGAGTCTATGAGCGCGGCGAAGGCGGCGATGTCACCATCATCTATCCAAGTGGCGATGGGCCGTGCTACGCGTGCTGGGCGCAGCAGCTGCGCGCCGATATCTCACAGCCAAGCGACGCTGAGACTGACCTCGACTATGGCATGATCGGCGAAGACGGCACTCTCGCCGCTGAGCCAGGCTTATACCTGCATGTGGTGCGCGTGGCTTCAGCACAGGCAGATATGGCGCTGAATTTCCTGCTCAAAGGCCAGCCCATCTACCGCGAATTCCCCGCGAACACGGTCGTGTTGGCGAACGTAGCGCTAGAGGTTTTCGAAGGCATCCCTGTGCCACCTTATAGCGCACAATGGCTCAACATCCCACGCGATCCGCATTGCCTGGTATGCGGCGTGCCAAAGCAGAGCGCGCTCTCGCTTGAGGCACTTGCCGCAGACCTGATCGCCGATGTAGACTCAGAGGCAGATGAACAGCGCGTGATTGAGAGTTTGGAGAAGCGCGCGCAGGCAAAACGTCAGACGCAAAGCATGGGCAAAGTGACCAGTGAGGAGTGATCGATGACCGAAGAGACACGCCAACCGCCTTCCAATCAGAATGTGAGCCGTCAGACGCCGCTGCCGCCTTTGCCTAATGACGACGCAAGCAACGCTGAGGCAGCTGAAGCGGGCATGATCGAAGATCGCATCAGCCGACTGAGCGGCGAGCCTGCGCCTGATATCTCGCCTGAGGAATTTGCGCGTTTGCAACAGCACGGCGCCATCAACATCGATTCGCGCGGGCGCATTCGCGTCAATCGCCGCGACGAAGCCGATCCAGGCGTCTCTTTGCGCAAGCGCCGAGCCTGGTATGCTTGATCTCGCCCTTCTGAGCCTTGCGCAGGTGCAACAAGCGCTAGCGCTGCCCGAGTTCGATGCGGTTGCTGCGCAGCGCCGTATGATGCCAATCGTGCGCCTACCACAAGCCTTTGCGCATCAGGTGGCGCCGAAACAAGCCGCTGTCCTGCTGTTGCTCTACGAGCGCGAGGCTGAGCTACACTTCGTGCTGATGCGCCGCGCCGAACATACCGGCGTCCACAGCGGTCAGATCAGCTTTCCTGGTGGCAGGCGCGAGACGGGCGAGTCGGCACAGCAAACAGCGCTGCGCGAGACGCACGAAGAACTCGGCGTTGCGCCTGAGGCCGTTCAAGTGATCGGCGCGTTAGCCGAGCTGTACATTCCGCCCAGCAACTTCTTGGTTCAACCGATAGTCGGCGCGTGTGCGGCGCCGCCTTCGTGGCGCCCAAAGCAGGATGAAGTGGCCGAGGTGATCGAAGTGCCGCTGCGCCTGCTCTTCGACGAGGCGCTCAAGGGCGCCGAAGAGACCACGCGCTACGGCCTGCCCTTCCGCATCCTCTACTACAACTTTTTTGGTCACAAGGTCTGGGGCGCCACAGCTAGCATCCTCTCAGAGCTGGAAATGCGCCTGCGCACGGCTCTGAAAAGTTTCTAAGAAGCCCTTCTGATTTATTGACAGCCTTGCCAGGACGTGCTAGACTGTTAGGCATATCTACTGTGTGAGCGAAAGAGGCAAGAGCCATGGCCGATCTGCTGGAACAACCTAACACGCAAACCGAGCTTGAGAGCGCTGAAACGCCTGTTTTGGCCGTCACCGCAGCTGCCACTGCCAAGATCAAGGAACTGCTTGTGGCGCGCAACATCCCTAACCACGCCCTGCGCGTCTTCGTCTCAGGTGGCGGTTGCTCAGGCTTGCAGTATGGCATGGCCTTCGAGAGCAATCCGCAAGAATACGATACAGTGGTCGAAGTGGACGGCGTGCGCCTGGTGATCGATCCAACCAGCCTGATGTACATTGGCGGCGCGACTATTGATTACGTAGATAGCCTGATGGGCGGCGGTTTCCGCATCGATAATCCGAACGCCGTCTCCACTTGCGGCTGCGGCACGTCTTTCAAGACCAAAGGCGAGAACAGCGCAGCGAGCGCTGGCGGCTGCGGCAGCTGTGGCTGATCGGGCCAACCGAGGCAAGCTGAAGGCGGCGCATCAGCCGCCTTTTTGTTGCGCTGCGCGCAAGGCCAGTGCAGCAGCGCGCAGCTTCTCTTCAAAGGCAAAGGTACGCGTCTGATAAAGCGTGGCGCCAAAGTGCCAGTCCAAGCTGAGCGCAGCCAGCGTCAATTGGCCTGTGCCGTCAGGCTTTTGCACATAAGTGCCGAGCTGCGCAGCCAGCTCAGGCGGAATTGCAGCGCCGTGCGGCACGAAGGCGCCGTGCTGCGCCTGCGCCAAATACGGCGCAGCGAACTCAGGGCTGCTCAACGTAACTGCATCAGCGCCGAGCGCCTCCTCAAAGGCAGCGCGGACGTACTCAGCGCTAGCAAACGGCGCGTGCAGCACTTTCAAAATGCCGCTTGGCACATAGGCAAGCGTGCGTTCCAACGCAATGATGCCCGCGGCGCCAATGGCGAGGTAAGCGCTCAGGTGAAACACATAAGCGCAGGTCAGGTCGGCTGTGGTGTTGATGATCAGCTTGCCAAGCGGCAAGAACGGATCGTCGATCTTGGCAACAGCGGCTGGCAGCTTATCCAAAGCAGGCGCAAGGCCAATTGCCAAGGTGCTGCCGCTTCGTGCTTGCGCTGCCTGCCAAAGCTCTTGAAAGCGCGACGTGCTCACCATTCCACAACTGTGCGTCGATAGTACGGCGTGAACCATTGCGGATCGTCGCGGTAGGCATGCGTGCCATCAGGGAAGATGCGTACCACAGCGCGCCGTGTGGCATGGCAAAAATGATGGACAGACATCGGCATGCCGCCCGTGTGCGCGTAGGCGCACTCAATTTTCACAGCCGCGATCGCCGTCGCGCCAGGGAAACCCATCGGACCGAAGCCCGCCCGATTGCCCAGCTCGGTCAGCTCTTCCTCCAGCTCAGCTACCAACGGATCAGGATTGCGATCGGGCACGTAGCGCAAGCAAGCGGCCTCCTTGCCCAGTCGGAAGCAGGTGTCCTTCGTGCCGCCCAGCCCGATGCCAACCACCGATGGCGGGCAAGCCAAGCCGCGCCGATTGAATTCTGCCACCACGTCCAGAAAGAAGCGCTTGATGCCTTTGACACCGTCGCTCGGGAACAGCATCCGATAATCGCTGCCGAACAAGCCGCCTTTGTGCACAGCGATGATATCGATCCAGTCTGCTTCTGGCTCAAAGGTATAAGTGACCTCAGGCGCGTGCATGCCGACGTTGTTATCGTGATCGACCCGTGTCAGTGGATGAACACGATTCGGGCGCAAGGGCAAAGTCTTGGTCACCTGCGCCACAGCGCGCCGCAGCGCGTTCTCAAAAGCGACCATGCCACCTTGAATGCGCGGCGCCTCATTGCCAATCTTCACGTAGTAGCGCGGCAAGCCTGTATCGCCGCACATTGGGCGCCCACTCTGAATAGCCAGCTCGGCGTTCGCCTTGATCTGCTCCAGCACTAGCAAGCTGAGCGGCTCAGTCTCTCGCGCGATCAGCTCATCGAAGCGCGCCATCACGTCCGCAGGGATCGCCATGGCCGCCTTTTTGTTCAGCTCAATAGCGATCTCTTCGATTAAACCGACAGGAATAGCGTCTTGGACTAAAGTACTCACGTCACAGCGCCTCTTAAAACGCGATCGAATATGCAATGCTCACATTGTAACGCATTTTGTGCCTTGCTACGCATCCTCGGAACCGCTAAGATTGGCCAAGAGCTAAAGGCAAGATTCCTCTTTGTGAAAGCAATCGGAGAGCATGGCAAAGCGGCGTACAGCTCGGAACACCTACTATTTGGTCAATCTCGGTTGCGCCAAGAACGCTGTTGACGCGGCCAGCATGGCCCAACTGCTGGACGAGAGCGGCATGACTGCCCTTGAAGAGGCGCGTCAGGCTGAGGTGCTGATCGTCAACACCTGCGGCTTCATCAACGCAGCCAAGGCTGAGAGTCTGCAAACCTTGCGCGAGTTGGCGCGGCGCAAACGCCCTGATCAGTACTTGATCGCTGCCGGTTGCATGGCTCAACGCTATGGCGCTGAGCTAGCGGCGCAAGTGCCAGGTCTAGACGGTGTGATCGGCACGCGCCGCTGGATGGACATCCTGGGCTTGATCCAGCGCTTGCGCGCGCGCAAACATCCTGAGCCGCTCTACCACTTGCCAACCGAAGCGTCCACAGTTGGCACAGATGAGCGCGGCGCCGTGCGCGCGAGCGTGCACGGCTACAGCGCCTATCTGAAGATCGCTGATGGCTGTCGGCGCCCGTGCGCTTTTTGCGCCATTCCGCTGATCAAAGGCACGGCTGTCAGCCGTCCGCCTGAAGCGATCATCGCTGAAGCGCAGCGCCTGAGCGCACAAGGCGTGCAAGAGCTGATCCTGATCGCCCAAGATACCACCGATTACGGTCACGATCTCGGCCTGCGCGACGGCTTGGCGCATCTGCTGGATCGGCTGACCACTGAGACCGATGTCGCCTGGATTCGGCTGATGTACGCCTACCCAGGCGCTGTCAGCGACCGCCTGATCGAGATGATGGCAACTCGCCCGCAAATCTTGCCGTATCTCGATATGCCGCTGCAGCATGCCAGCCGCGCGACCTTGCTGCGCATGCGCCGCCCTGCCAATGTCGAATGGGTCTACCGCACTGTGGAGAAAATGCGCGCTGCCATGCCGAATTTAGCGCTTCGCACCACCTTCATCGTCGGCTATCCAGGCGAGACAGACGCTGAATTCGAAGAGCTGGTCCAATTCGTGCGGGCGATGCAGTTCGATCGCGTCGGCGTCTTCACTTATAGCTTTGAGGAAAATACGCCCTCAGCTGAGCAGCCCAATCACTTGCCTGAGTCGGTCAAGCAGGCGCGCCGCGATCACCTGATGCAAGTGCAGCAGGCGATCAGCTTGGCGAAAAACCAAGCCTTTGTCGGCCAGACGCTCGAGGTGCTGATCGAAGGGCAAGGCGACGGCTTAACAGTCGGGCGCAGTTACCGCGATGCGCCCGAAGTCGATGGCTACGTGATCATCGAAGGCGACGCGCCTATCGGTCGTCCGATCATCCCTGTGCAGATCACAGGCGCCATGCTCTATGACCTAGTCGGGCGCGCTGAGAGTGCCGCAAGCGGCGTCATAGCGCTCAGCGCCCTGCAAAAAGGCGAATAGCCATCGCTCAGCCTTGGCAAACTAAACGACTACTACACTCAGAAGAGCAAACGCAATGATCGGCAACAGCTGGAGTTGCGCAAATACGATCCCATCTTGCGCAGGCACGTCATTCTACCGCGAGTCTTGCCAGGCAAGCGCGAGGCGCACTGAAAAGTGTGCCTCGCGCTTTTTCACGGTTCTATCTCAAAAACGCTGCATCGCGTTGACAGTCGCTCTGACTAGTGAGACAATGTGCGCGATATCACATCACGCTGAGAGGACGGTGACATGACGGGAGCAGAGCTGCAAGCCAAAGGCACTGAGCTGTTCATGCAGCGCGATTACGAAGCTGCTCAAGAGCAGTTTGAGCGCGCCAAAGCGGCTTATGAGGCCGAAGGGCGAGCCGATCTGGCCGTTGAGATGCAAGTCAACCTTGGCTTGATCGATCAGCGGCTAGGCAACTTCGAGGCGGCTGTGGAAAAACTGAATGCGGCGCGTCAATTCTTCGCTGAGCGCGGCGACGCCGAGCGCGAGGCAATGGTCATTGGCAACTTAGGCGGCTTGTACATGGCGGAAGGCAACACAGAGCAAGCCTTCACGCTCCTGCGCGAGGCCGCCGACGCTTTCCGCGATATGGGCGATAATGACCGCTATGGGCGCACACTGCTAGAGCTGGCCAACTTGCAGGCGCGCAGCGGCAAATGGAGGGAAGCTGCAGCAACCTATGAAGTGGCGCTCGACTTAGTGAAAGAGCCGAATTTCCGCCAAAAAGTGCTAAAAGGCCTGCTGGGCATCAAAAACCGCCTGACAGGCAGTGGCGTGCCCAAGAGCGCCAACTCAGATAGCGCCGAGCCAAAGGCCTGATCAGGTCGCGCTGCGCTTCCAGGTGCCGTCGCGCAGCCGAAAGATGAGCGTCTCAATCTGATCAGCGCGCAGCGCTTGTACCAGCGCCCGCGGAATGCCATCTGCCGCCGTGGTGATGGCCGCAGCGACCACTTGAGCATTCGGCTGCGCAAAGGCGCTGACGCGCTGCTGAAGCAAGCGCTGCGTACTAGGCTCGCTGACGTCCCAGAGAGCCTGCAGCGCGGCCAGGTCGTTTTGGACGATCAGCTGACGCTCAACTTCTAAGCGCCACTGAAAGAATGGTCGCCAATCCAGGCTGAGCTGCTCAAGCGGCTGACCGAGCGCCTGAGCGACCAGGCTGATATCGCTCTCAAGGCTCAAGGCGTGTGCCACAGCCGCCAAAGCTGAATCGCCGTACGAATCGCGTAGGCTCTGGATGAAAGCCAGGCGCAGTGTATCCACACGGCCAGTGTAGTTGGCTGCTAGCCATTCGATGAGCGTCTGGTGCAGCCACGCTGCATCTGTGCTGCGGCGCGGACGCACGCCACCTGTCGCCAAGTCCACTTGGCGGCCTGCCAGATAAGCTGCCACAGTGTCTTCGATCTCATAGGGCAGCGGATTGCTCACAGCAAGGCGGTCCTGGCGCGCCAAAGGCGATGGCACCAACAGCCGCTCAAGTGCTGCGGCATCCCAAGCCACTTGCAGCGTCGGATTCGGCACGATTTCCAGCTCAAGGTTAGGGCAGGCGCTGTTGCCCAAAATCTGGCAGCTTTGGCGCCACCAACGCGCCGTGCGCTCCAGCAAAACGCGCGCCGACTCTTCATCCAGTTGCCGATAGCGCACAGTGATCAGGTCATCGCGCAGCGTGCGCGCTTCGCCCCAGAAGGTGTAGTCCGAAGGCACGTGCCGCCAGCCGTCTACGTAGCGCCAATAAAACCAGACCGCCTTGTGCGGCACGCCCTTGATCACCTCCTCGAAGAGGACTCGGCCGCGCTGGCCGTCCACAGTTGCGTCAAAGACAGTGCCGCTCAGCACCAGATCGCCTTCGATTTTCAGCCGCTGATAGGCTTGAAAGCGCTCGCCTTGAACGATATACCAATTCTCGCCTGCGCTGCGCTGTAGCTGCATGTAATCGCCGTAGCTGCCGATGCGCAACGCCGTCAGCTCTGCCTGCAGCGTGTCTACCAGGCTTTGGCGCAGCTGATTGTCCACATCTTCAAGGCGCAAGAGCGTCAGCACTAGCGCCACACTCAGAAAAAAGATCAGCAGTGCGGCGATCAGGATGAGCCGCTTGAATTGCCGCCGTCGCCGTGCACGCTCTTCGGGCGGCTCGCTAGCCCGTTCTTGGATGCGTTCCGCTTCTATCTGCCAATCCAGCTTGATGCTCAAGGCTCTGCTCAGACCTCACTCAACTTTTGGCAGCTGCAAGGTGATCTCGCCTGCAACGACACGACGGATTGTGCCGTCATCAGTGCGCACCAAAAGCGCGCCATCTTCGTCCACGTCTAAGGCTTGCCCAACAGCAATCGGTTGCGCTGTGCTGACGTCGATCGCTTGCACGCGCTCACCTAGCGTATTCAGTGCAGCGCGCCAAGCCTGGAAGAGCGCTGTGCCTTCAAGGCGCGCCGTCCAGAACTCAAGGTGATCTAGAATTTGCGCTAAGAGCAACGCCCGATCCACAGTCGCTTGCAGATGCGCTTCCAGGCTAGTGGCTGTTGCACGCAGCTCAGCCGAATCGAATGGCACGCGCACGTTGAGGCCGATGCCGACGATGATCGCCTCCAGGGCTGCGCCACGCCACAGCGGCTCGATCAAGATGCCGCAGACCTTGCATCCGTGCAATTGAATGTCGTTAGGCCACTTCAGCTTCACTGACTCGGCCTCCAGGCCGAGCTGATCGAGTAAGGCGCTGCGCACAGCGACCGCTGCTGCCATGGTGTAGCGCGTCACTGAGATGGCTGCATTTGCTGGGCGCAAGATGACGCTGAAGAGCAGCGCTGTGCCGCTTGGCGCTTGCCAACGCCTGCCAAAGCGTCCACGCCCTTGTGCCTGGAATTCAGTCACGACGACAGCGCCGTGTGGTGCGCCTTCGCTTGCCCATGTGCGCGCCACGTCGTTTGTGCTGCTGATAGTTTCGAAAAACCGAAAAGGGCGCTCGCCGAGCGCCGCGCGAAGGCGCTCAGCCGTCAAGGCTTCAGATCGCTCACTCACCGTAGGGCGTCCAGATATTCTTGACCTGTGTGGCGGCGCGCAAGAAGTGCTGCCCTTCGCCTTGAGCGCGATCAAACCAATTGCGAGCGGTCGCTTCTGCCCAAGTGCGCTTCAAATTGCTGATCGAGGCAGATTCGACGAGCTTCACGCCTTCAGGCGTGCCGAAATACCACACAGCGTCTACGTCTTCGTGCTCGGCAAGCGTTTTCGCCAAAACGTCGCGCTTGCCTGTCACAATGTTCACCGCGCCGCTTGGCACGTCTGATGTTTCTAAAACTTGATAGAAATCCGTGCCGATCAGCGGATAGGCCTCAGAAGGCACTAGCACCACTGTGTTGCCCATTGCCATGGCAGGCGCCAGCAGCGAAATCAGGCTCAGCAGCGGCGCCTCGTTCGGGCATAAAATGCCAATCACGCCGATCGGCTCCGGAATGGCCAGGACGACGCCGCGCAATGGCGTGCTGTGTACCAAGCCGTCATATTTATCTGCCCAGGCCGCATAGGTGAACAGCCGCTTGACCGCCATCTGCACTTCTAAGGTGCCGTCCATACCTGTGAGCGCCGCCAAGCGCGCCGCGAATTCAGTTGAGCGCGCCGCCAAATTTTCTGCTAGGTAGTAGAGAATCTGTGCGCGCTGATGCCCGTGCGTGAACTGCCAGCTCTCAGCGGCGTGCGCCGCTTCAACGGCGTTGCGAATGTCTTTGCGGTTGCCTTCGCCGACCTCGCCCAGCAAGCGCCCGTCTGCGCCGTAAACAGGCAGGCTATAGCCGCTATCAGGGCGCGCTTGCTTGCCGCCGATGAACAGCTTCGGCGTGCGGTCAATGGCCACAGGCGTGCTGAGCGGCGTGGCTAGCTGTGCGGGCACTGCTTGCGGCCTCTCAGAGGCTGCGCGCTTCTCGGTCAGGTACTCGTACATGCCTTCGCGGCCGCCTTCGCGTCCATAGCCGCTCTCACGGTAGCCGCCAAAGCCTGAAGCGGCATCGAACAAATTCGTGGCGTTGATCCAGACTGTGCCTGCCTTCACTTTACGGGCGATATCCAGTGAGAGGTTCAGGTTATCCGACCATACGGACGCGGCCAGGCCGTAAGGCGTGTTGTTGGCAAGCGCGACCGCCTCTGCAGGCGTGCGGAAGGTCATCACGACCAGGACTGGGCCGAAAATTTCCACCTGCGCAATGGTAGAAGATGGCGCGACGTTTGTAAAGAGCGAAGGCGGGAAAAAGTAGCCTTCCGTAGGGCAAGCGACGCTCGGTTGCCACAGCTGAGCGCCTTCGGCGAGGCCGCGCTCGACGAGCGCCTGAATCTTCTGCAACTGCACAGGCGCGATGATCGCGCCAATATCCACAGCCTTATCGAGCGGATCGCCAATGCGCAACTTCTCCATGCGCGCCTTGAGTTTGCTCACCAAACGCTCAGCGATGTTCTCTTGGACGAGCAGACGCGAGCCTGCGCAGCAGACCTGCCCTTGATTGAACCAAATGGCGTCCACCACGCCTTCTACAACGCTATCGAGATCGGCATCTTCGAAGACGATGAACGGCGACTTGCCGCCTAGCTCGAGCGAGAGTTTCTTGCCGCTGCCTGCCGTCTTTTGGCGGATGATGCGCCCGACTTCGGTTGAGCCTGTGAAGGCGATTTTATCTACCTCAGGATGGGCCACTAATGCCGCACCGACCTGCCCATCGCCCGTGATGATGTTCACCACGCCCTCAGGCAGCCCAACAGCCTGGCACAGCTGGGCGAAGCGAATGGCTGTGATCGAAGTGAACTCAGCCGGCTTCAGCACAACTGTGCAGCCCGCTGCCAAAGCAGGCGCCACCTTCCAGGCCAGCATCAGCAGCGGGAAATTCCAAGGGATGATCTGGCCGCACACGCCGACGGCTTCCAAGTCAGGGAATTCGCGCTCCAGCAGTTGTGCCCAACCGGCGTGATGGTAAAAATGACGCGCCACTAGCGGAATGTCGATATCGCGCGTCTCGCGGATCGGCTTGCCGTTATCGAGCGTCTCCAGCACAGCGAATAAGCGCGAATGGCGTTGAATGCCGCGCGCCAAAGCGTACAGATAGCGCGCGCGCTCCCAGCCTTCCAAAGCGCGCCAAGCAGGCAAGGCCGCGCGCGCCGCTTTGACCGCTCTATCCACATCCTCATCTGAAGCCTGACAGATGCGCGTCAACGGCTTGCCTGTGGCAGGGTTCACGCTCTCGAAGGTCTGAGCGCTGCGCAGCCATTGCCCACCGATGTACATCGGCAGGCTCTCGCCGTGTGCTGCAATCCAAGCGTGCGCTGCAGCCGCCGATTCAGGCGCTTCGCCATAAGGTAAGGTCTCAAAGGCTTCAGCCAGCGTCGGTCTAGCCATGTTTCAAGTGCCACCTTCGTTTTGATGATTAGTGCCGCGCTTGGCTTGGCGCGGCAGAGTGACGCGGAAAGTGCTGCCCACGCCGACGGCCGTCTCCACCTGAATGCTGCCTTGATGCTGCTCGACAATGGCTTTGACAATCGCCAAGCCTAAGCCTGTGCCATCTTCCTTGCGATACTCGGGCTTTGGAATGCGGTAGAACTTATCGAAGATGTAGGGCAGCTCCTCAGGCGGAATGCCCAAGCCGCTATCGCGCACGGTGATGCTGAAAGTCTCAGGTGCTGTTTCCACGCGCACCTCGACCTTGCCGCTAGGCGTATACTTGATCGCGTTTGAGACCAGGTTGTTGACCATGCGGCAAAGCGCATGGCGCTCGACCTCGATCAGCGCATCTTCTTCAGGCAGGCACACCTCAAAGGCCAGCTGCTTGCTCTCCGCTTGCAAGTCGAAGCCGACCAAAGCCTCTTGCATCAAGGCGCGCAGGCTCGTCGTGGCGTAGCGTGGGCTTGGCTCAGTCGTCAGGCGCGCCAAGTCTAGCAAGTCGGAGATGATCGCCAACATGAAGTTTGCCTTGCGCTCGATGATGCTGAGCAGCTGCGATTGCTCTTCACTGAGCGCCGTATCGCGCAGCATGTCTGCCGCGCTCAAGATCAAACCAATTGGATTTTTCAAATCATGTGAGACGGCACGAATGAAGCGCTCTTTGATCTCATCAAGTGTTTGCAGGTGATTGATGCGCGCCGCCCGCATTGCCTCAAGCTCGCGCTGCTGTTGATACAGGCTGACATGCGTATTCACGCGCGCTATGACTTCCTGCGCGTGCAACGGCTTGGTCAGGTAGTCAATCGCGCCGACGTTGAAAGCAGTGACCTTATCTAAAGTGCCGTCAGAGCCGCTGATGAAGACGACAGGGATTGGCCGCGTGCGCGGATCGGCTTTGAGGCGTCGGCAAGTCTCAAAGCCATCTAGGTGCGGCATGTGGATATCGAGCAGCACCAAATCAGGCGCGTGTTCTTGGAGCAACGCCAACGCGCTCGAGCCATCTTCGGCCTGAAGCACTGTGTAGCCTTGGCGGCTCAGCAAGGTGCTGAGCAGCGAGCGATTGTGCGGCGCGTCGTCAACCACCAAAATCGTGCCATTGGGCATAGGCACTGTTTCCTCACTGCAGTTCGCCTTCGGGCAAAATGTGATAGCCTTCTAGCCGCAGGGCACGGCAAGCGCGCTCCAAGCTGGCGCCGCGCACCAGGATGTAGTCCGTGTTGTAGGTCGAGATGGCGAAGATGGTGATGCCGACTGCAGCCAGCG
>RFIM01000226.1 GCA_003695215.1 Chloroflexota bacterium | reverse complement strand
TGCCTCAGTCATCGATTGTCTGTTTGAGCACAACGTAGAAGCCCCCTGATCCAAAATGCTGCCACAGGAGTGCTCAGGCACGCCAAGATCGCAGGCATCGCGATCGACTTGCACACGCACTGCCCATATTGCTGACATGTGAGGAACGCACCCGAGCGACTCCGAAGCCTCGGCCGACGCTCCATTGCTGGGAGCAGTTGTCAGAGCAATTGCCGAGGCATCCTGCACGCGCCGCTGATTGCCGAAACACCTAGCGCGGCGCCCATGCCACTGAGCCCGCGCTGATAACAATCTCATAGAAAGGCAAGCCTGCCATCAAGAGCAGCTAATCGGCAGGCCGACCGAGCTGCCTGCACAGGCATGCAGCAGGCGTGATAACTGAGTTAAGCAGTTTGCACAAAGACCGTTGCCACGCGCTACTGACAGCGTAGCCGAAGGCGCGTCACTCACAGCAAGCGCTCAGAAGAGCCTCAGCTCTTTGAGCCACTCACCATGCCGCCGCCGAAGATTTTGCCCGAGAGCTTGAAGCCCGCTTGCTCAAGGCGCTCGCCAAACTTGGTGCGATAGCCCGTCGGTTGGAGCGTGCCGCCACCAGTGTGGCTTGGGCCGGGCCCTTTGTGGTCAGGCGTCTTGTAGACGAACAGGTCTTGCATGGTGATGCTATCGCCTTCCATGCCTTGGATTTCAGTGATCTGGATGATCTTACGGCTGCCATCTTTCAGGCGCGCCTGCTGCACAATCAGCTGGATGGCGCTGGCAATTTGGCGGCGCACCACGCCAATCGGCAAGTCCATGCCTGCCATCAGAGTGAGCGTCTCAAGGCGCGCGATAGCATCGCGTGGCGAGTTGGCGTGAACAGTGGTCAGCGAGCCATCATGACCTGTGTTCATGGCTTGCAGCATATCCAATGCCTCGCCGCCGCGGCACTCGCCAATCACGATTCGATCAGGGCGCATTCGCAGGCTGCCCTTCACTAGGTCGCGGATCGTCAGCTGGCCTGTGCCATCTTTCGCGCCTGGCACAGGCGGCGCCGTCTCAAGGCGCACCACATGCCGCTGCGTCAATTGCAGCTCAGCAGCATCTTCAATGGTCACAATGCGCTCATCATCAGGGATGAAAGAAGAAAGGACGTTGAGCAGAGTCGTCTTGCCGCTACCCGTGCCACCTGCCACCACAATGTTCAGCCGCGCCACAATGCACGCTTGTAGAAAATCAGCCACATCTTGTGTGAACGAGCCGAAACGGATCAGGTCTTGCACAGTCAGCACTTTTTCAGGGAACTTACGAATGGTCATAGTGATGCCCTGCAAGGCTGACGGTCGGCGCACCAGATGGACGCGCGATCCGTCGGGCAGGCGCGCATCAGCCATCGGATGCTCGCGGTCAAAGCTGCGCATCAGCCGACGCACAATCTTCTGAGCGACCCAATCCGCGTGTTCTTCATCGTCAAAGACGTATTCAGTCTCGATCAGCTTGCCTTTCCGCTCAGCGAAGATGACGTTCGGTCCATTGACCATGATCTCGCTGTAGGAGCGGTCGCGCACCAGCGGATCGATAGCGCCCCAGCCGAGGATATCGTCCAGGAGCGCCTCGCGTAGCTCGTCATACTCGGGCTTGGGCAATTGCAGGTTGGCGCGCTGCAAAAAGAGGTTGAGCCGATCGACGATGATCTTCTGATGCTCGGGGTTATCGCGGCGCCACTCGTCAGCCTCACTGGGCGCCGCCAAGAGCTTCGGGCGCAGCTGGCGGCGCAGCTCAGCGACGCGCGGCGTGGTGCGGCGCTTGGGCGGCGGGATGTAACCTTGCGGCTCTTCGGCGGGCTTCTCAGCGGCGGGCGCGGGCGGCGGCGGTGCCTCGATAGGGCGCACTTCGGGCTTGCGAAGTTCCTCAGCGGGCTTGTTTAGACGGCGTGATAAAGGCGATCCCATAGTCTGGCGTACCTCTCGTAGTTCTTCAGCGTGTGATGGGCGATCCCGCGCAACTTCTGAGCCAAGGGCGCGATCAGCTGCCTCAGGATTGCGCTCTCATCTTAGCACAAGCTACGCGGCGCTGTACGCTCTATGCGGCCAATCGTTACAAAATTGCGAAAGGCGCGCTCACCACAGCGCCCTTGCACGCTGATTTTCCCTGTCAAGCATTCACGGCTACAATACGCGGTTATGAAAGCGTTTGTGGCTGAAGGGAGCTTGTGATGACCGTGTATAACGGCAAAGTGGCTGTGTGGTACGTGCACGGACGCACGGTCGCTGAGGATACTATTGACCAGATCATCAGCGTATTGAAGGAATTTGCGCCTGCGGTCGAGGCGGTTTGGGTCAAGATTGGCGAGGCAGACGAATGGATGGGCAATATCGGGCGCGGCGATCCGAAACCTGATCTGGCCATTCGTGGCGTCGCCGATATTGATCGTTGGGTCGCTAAGTTGGCAGCAGCGGACCTCGAATTTCACGCTTGGTACATTCCAAAGGGCATCAATCCGATTGCTGAGGCGGACTTGGCGATACAAGCCTGCAGCCGCCCGGGCGTGCGCTCGCTGATCTTAGATGTCGAGCCGTTCACGGGCTACTGGGTTGGCGGGCGCGCCAATGTGCGTCCGTTCATGACGCGCTTACGAGCGGGCTTGCCCGCTGACTTCCACATCGGCATGAGCGTCGATCCGCGCCCCTGGCACTACAACAGCATTTTCCCGCAAGAATGGCGCCCCTACATCAACAGCATTCATCCGCAAACTTACTGGGCTGATTTCAACCAGACGCCCGACGCCGCGCTGCAGATGGTCTACAACACTTGGGGCAATTATGGCTTGCCGATCATCCCTGTCTTGCAGGGCTATCAAGGCTCAGGCAATCGCCTGACGCGCGCAGATATGGATCGAGCGCGCGTGGTGGCAACAGTGACCTATAAAGCGCCCGGCTTGAGCTGGTTCCGCTTCGGTACGCTCAACCGCACTTGGTATCCTGCCGTCAATGTCAAGATGACGGGCGAGGTGCCGATCGGCATCGGTGATAGGCCGACCGACGGGCGCTATGGCGCCGAGATCATCGTCAAGCCGAACGAGATCGGCTACGCCGAAGGCACTTACGATGGCTCGCCCAATCCGTTGCAGAGCTTCCAGAACGAGGAAGGCTGGACGAGTCGCTACATCGCCACGAACAACGCCTATAGCCGAGTCTGGGTGCGCTGGGCGCCGCGCTTGCCTGCCAGCGGCTGGTATGAGATCGCCGCCTATGTGCCCTCGCAGCACGGCTCGACGCGCAACGCCCGCTACAAGATCAACGGCATCCTCGGCCAACAAGCGGACTTTGAAGTGCGCGTCTCGCAGATCGCTGTAGACTCGCTCTGGGTGTCTTTGGGCGTTTATCAGTTCGATGCCAGCAATCCGAACGCGGGCGTCGTCTTCCTGAATGACCTGACTGGCGAGCGCGGACGCGAGATCGCCTTCGATGCCATACGTTGGCGGCAGGTGCTAGGCTGGAATCGGCCGCCGCGCTACTTGGCCGACGGCTTTGATTCGCCCGTTGGCTTGCCGCAAGAGCGCCAAGCGCGCGGTGGCAGCACCTGGCCTGAGACTTGGCTCTCAACCAATCCGTACAAGAGTCGCTATGCGCTGCTGGGCAAGCCGACCATTCACACAGGCGATGATCTGATTCTACAGCGCGGCAGCACGCTTGGGCAGCCTGTTCACGCTGTGGCAAGCGGCGTGGTGACTCACGCGGGGCGTTTGGCGGGCAGCTGGGGCGATGTGATCGTGATTCAGCACGATCCGCTCATCAGCAACGGGCAAGTGGTCTACAGCCGCTATGGGCATGTTGGCGAGCTGTTGGTGCGCGCGGGCGATCGCGTAGTGCGCGGGCAGCGCATTGCCGTCATCAGCGATGCCTACGGCCTCTTCCGCTCGGCGCCACACTTGCATTTCGATATCAGCCCGACGCGCATCCTGGAAAACTCGCCCGGCGATTGGCCTGGCCTGGATATGACGCGTATTGAGCGCGATTACGCCGATCCGCGCCTGTTTATCTATGGCAACCGTCCTGCCAAGCCGTGATTGGCCAACGGCTTGTCTTAGCGCCTGAATTCGGCTACCATTGGCATAGGCTCGCTGCTTCAGTCGTTCAGGCGCACATGGATTTTCTCACGCCGCAGTTTTTCGATATGTTGGTGATCGCCGCCATTGTGAGCGGCCTGCTCTTTGCCGCGCAGCGCATTCGCCACGACTTCCGCCGACCGCCGCGCTTTCCTGAAGATGAGCCGCCAAAGGAGTCGGACAAATAATCGAGTGCCACGCCGAACGCTTGTGCCGTGCGCAAATGCATGATGAGGAGAAGCGCGCTATGTCGCCTTTGAGCCGTGTGTTGATATTGATGATCGCTATCAGCCTGCTGTGCCTGCCTAACGCGCCGAGCGCTGCGCAAACGGATCGGCGCCTGCTGTTCGAGGAGACTTTTGGCGGTAACTACAGCGGCTGGAAGTTGGCAGGCGACTTCGGCACGCTGCGCGTGACACAGAACGCTGTAGTCATCACAGTTAGCGAAGAAGGCAAGGCAGCTTGGATCACACCTGCGCTCACTGTGCCTGATGCCGTTGAGATCGAAGTTGAGGCGCGCGTGATCGCGCCTGATACCAGCGGCAATTGGAATCTGGCAGTGCTGTTGCGCGTCAGCGAGCGCGACTTTGAGGGCACGTTTTATCACTTTGGCGTGGCAGGCAACGGCACATGGGAATTTTCAGTGCGCCCGCCCGAGGCAACCAGCTACGTCGATAACATCGCCTATGGCGAGCTTGCCGATTTCAGTGCCAATCGGCCAATTCGACTGCGCGTTTTGGCCGAAGGCAATAAGTTCACCTTCTACGTGAACAATCGCCTGGTTCGCCAATTCACGGACGACACCTTGGCGCTATCGCCCAATCGCGAGCAGTTCTTCGGTTTGATGGCCGGCACCTATAGCGGCGTCAGCCGACAAACAGTCGAGTTCCGCAAAATTGCCGTCTATGAAGCCGTGCCCGAGCGCGTCTTGCTGCGCGAGACATTCCCTAGCAGCAACCCGAACGATTGGGGAATAGGAGATAGCGACAACAGCCGTGTGCGCCTTGAGGACAATGCGCTCGTCTTTGAGGTGCTGAAAGCAAACGTGCTCAGCTGGAGCCAGCCCGCTCAGCGCTTCCCACAAGATATAGACCTACAAGTGCAGGTGATCAATGATGCGCCGACTACAAACCGCGAATGGAGCTATGGCGTTGGCGTGCGCGCTTACAAAGAAGGCGAGCATACGCTCTTCTACCTATTCGAGGTGCGCGGCACAGGCGAGTTCACCTTCACGGCGCAGCGCGGCGGCACGACCATCAGCACGCTAATCAGGGCGACGCGCATCCCTAACTTCGATCCCTCTGCCAGGCATACATTGCGCGTACGCGCTGTCGGCCCGATCTTCACGCTTTTCGTCGATGGCGTACAAGTGGGCCGCGCTAGGAGTATCGCGCTCAGAAGTCAGGCAGATTATGGCATCTTACTGACAGCAGGTACGTTCGCTGCGCCTACAAGCCAGGCGCGCTTCACCGACTTGGTTGTTCGCAGGCCGCGCTAGGGCAGTGCCCGCTTTTGTAGTATCTCAGTGGTATCTTAATCGCATAAGCTATTGGGAGGTATCTCTTGAACGCTGAACAATTCGTCCGACGGCGCCCTGTCTACCTACTGCTGGATACATCGGGCTCGATGCGCGGCGCGCCGATCCAGGCAGTGCAGCAAGGCGTCACTATGATTCATCAGGAATTGCTGAACAATCCGCACGCCATTGAGACAGTCTACTTGAGTGTGATCACTTTTGCTGATGGCGCACAGCAAGTGGCGCCGCTCGCCTCTGTGGAAAACTTTAATCCGCCGACATTGCGCGCCGAAGGCCAGACGGCACTCGGTGCAGCGATCACCTTGCTTGAGCAGGTGATGAGTCGCGAGCTGATTCCGAATACAGAAGGTCGCAAAGGCGATTATCGTCCGCTCGTCTTTCTGTTAACTGATGGCGCGCCAACTGACGATTGGCAGCCTGCAGTGGCGCGCTTTAAGCAGCAGCACGGCAACAAGATCGGCGCCTTTGTGGCGCTCGGCTGTGGCTCAAACGTCAACACAGAGACTTTGCACGCGATCACCAATGACGTGCTCTACATGAAAGACACTACCCCTGATGCGCTCAAGCAATTCTTCCGCTGGGTCTCATCCAGCATCCAAAAGACCAGCCAGCGCATCGGAGCGCGGCCTGAAGAGAGCGGCTTAGATGCACCGCCCTTGCCGCCCGTCATGAAGTGGGATCGCAGCACTTGAAGCATAGCTGCTTATGCCGCCTGTAGTCCATTTGATCGTAGATTCGCGCGGTTGGTCGTCGCCGCCCGATCTTGACATATTGGCAGCCCTGCTGGAGGCGCGCTTGCGCGGCTTGGCGCCGCTAGAGGTGCAAGTGCGCTCGCTTGAGGAGAGCTGGGCAGCTCAGCTGCCACAGGCAGAGGCGATCGCGCTGCTGATCTTGGCGCGCCCTTTGGCCCAAGGCTGGCAAGCTGCCCTTCAGGCCTGGTTGAGCGAGCGCCACTTGCTCTACGTCGCTTTCTTTGACGGCGCAGCGCTCAGCGACCTGAGTCAGCTTGCAGCGCTCACGGCGCAGCAGCCTGTGCCGCGCGCGCCTTATCGCCTGGCTGCTCAGACTTCGCAACAGCTTGATGCTGCCTTCGCCTGGTTCGAAAAGCTGCTGCAGAAATTACAGCCGACGTTTGTGCCCGAAGCGCCCTTGCCGCCTATACGCATGATGACGACGCGTTGGCGCAATTTGCCCAGCAATGCTCAGGATGCTTTTGCTTATCCCGATCAGCTGACGCGCTCAATGCGCGGCGCGCGCGGCTATAGCTTGCTCGGCGCCAGCACGCGCGGACGCACGCACGCGCATCATGGCACTTTCCGCGACGATGCCTTTGCGCTCGGCGCAACTGCGCACTGGAATATCTTGGCTGTGGCTGATGGCGCGGGCTCTGCTGCTCTAGCGCGTGTCGGCTCGAACTTGGTTGTCGAGAGCGCCGTGGCCGCCATTCAAGAGCGCGCGCCTGCCTCGCCTACGCCTGAGGACCTTGGACGCGCCATTTGGACGGGCTTAGAAGCCGCTTATCAGGCGCTCTTCAGCTTCGCCGGCGCTGAGCACCTCCCTGTTAGCGATTTGAACACCACGCTGCAGCTCTTAGTGCATTTTCCACTCGATACCAGCTGCTATGTTGGCGTGGTACACATCGGCGATGGGCTGGTTGTGGCAGAAAGTGTAGACGGCCAAATCTACGCATTGACCGAGCCTGATACCGATCCTGATGATGATGGGCGCACGCTCTTTTTGACGAGCGCGCCGCTCAACCAGTGGAAGCGGCGTGCCAAAGTCTATCAGTTTGACGAGCGCCTGGACATTGTCGCCTTGATGACCGATGGACTCTCTGGCGATTTAGAAGTGCGCGACGAGTTATTGCGGACGAATCTGTTCGGCAAGCTGCGAGAGCGCGTTCTATGCTATCCGCTGCACCTGCGCGCGAGCGCGCTGCTGAGCCTGATCAGCTATGAGCGGCGCGGCTCATTCGATGATCGTACGCTCGCTGTGCTTGCGCGCGATTAGTTTGGCAAATCGTCGGCGATTAACGCCAACTCGGTCGGCTTGAGAATAGTGATCTGCTCACGCCCTACCTCGATCAAGCCCTCGCGCTGCCATGCCGTCAGCGTTCGGCTGACTGTCTCCAAAGTTGTGCCGTTCATCTGCGCCAAATCCTGACGGCTCAGGCGCATATTCAGATAGATGCTGCCATCGCTTTGCGGCACGCCGACCTTATGCGCCAGGCGCACTAGCGAGCGCGCCAAACGCTGCTGAACGCGCTCGGTGCTCAGCTCGCGAATGCGCTCATGCGCTTCATGAAGGCGCGCTGCCAGCATGCGCACAACGCGCACGGCTAGCGGCGCGTGCTGCAGCATGATTTCCCACATCAGCGCGCCCTGAAATGCCAGCAAATCGCAACGCTCGAGCGCTTCGGCGCTGGCAGGGTACGGATCGCCGTTGAGGGCCACGATCAGGCCAATCAGATCGCCATCGCTGAAGGTGGCTAAGGTCACATCTTTGCCTTCAGGTGTGTGTTGCACAAGGCGCATTTTACCGTGCTGCAGAAGGTAGAAGGCGTGCGCAGGCTCGCCTTGAT
>RFIM01000225.1 GCA_003695215.1 Chloroflexota bacterium | reverse complement strand
GCGAGGATGAAGGCAGTAGGGAAGGTGCTGATCGCAGCTGGAAAGGCCTGGGCGCGGAAGGGCAGCTGCTCGGCACGGGCGCGGATCAAGCGCACAGGCGCTTTGGCGCGGCGCAACTTGCGCGCCGCAAGCCTGCTCATGTGGGGACTCAGGTCAATGGCGAGGCTGCGAATGCCCGCGGCGTGCAAAGCGCGCTGTAAATTGCCCGTGCCGTGCGCCAATTCCAGCACAGGCGCGGCGTGCGGCGGCAGGAAGTTCAGCGCAGCGCGCTGCCAAGCCTGCCATTCGCCCAAGCTGACAATGACGCTCACAGCATCATAGGTGAACGCCAGCTCGTTGTAAAGCAGGCGGAATCCGAACTTCACCAGGCGCCACCAGGCGCTTTTGATGGGCTGCATGCGCACTCCTACGCAACAAAAAACCTCTGGGCACTTCCCAGAGGCTGGCTGAGCGGGCGACGAGATTCGAACCCGTGACCTTCTCCTTGGCAAGGAGACGTTCTACCACTGAACTACGCCCGCATTGTTGCCCAATACTATACAGCGCTTCGCCGAGCTTGGCAAGGGGGAATTTTGTGAAAAATGCCAAAAATCGGGTTCTTTGACAACTAGGGCACTCTCGGCTAGAGTCTGACGACATACCTGCTTCAGCCTCGCGGAGTGAGTGAAAGCCGTGTCTGCTCAAACCTCTGATTCGAAGGGCGCTGCTGCGCCGACGCCTTCTGACGCCCTGCCCAGAGCGGGCATCAACACGCTCTCAGTGCATGGCGGCGATGACCGTCCGCGCGCACATCAGGCTATTCCCATGCCCATCATCCAAACGGCGACCTACGCCTTTGCCGATACTGCCGATCTGATCAACTTCATGCAGCACAAAAGCTGGGGCGATGGCATTGTTGGGCGTGAAGAATACGGGCGCTATGGCAATCCGACTGTCCAAGCTGTCGAGAGCAAGGTTGCGGCCCTGGAAGGCGCTGAGGATGCCGTGCTATTCTCTTCGGGCATGGCGGCGATCACCTCGCTGCTTTTGGCAAGCCTGCCGACAGGCGCGCACCTGGTGATGACAAGCGACTGTTATCGCCGTACCCGCCAATTCTGCCTGACCTTCCTCAAGCGCCTGGGCATTGAGACGACTATCGTGCCAACGGGCGACTACGAGGCGCTCGAGGCAGCTATTCAGCCAAAACGGACGCGCTTCATCCTCTCCGAGAGTCCGACCAATCCGTATCTGCGCTGCGTGGACTTCGAACGCTTGGCTGAGATCGCCAAACGGCATCGCGTCCAGACCATCATCGATAGCACCTTCGGCACGCCCGTCAACCAGCTGCCATTGCAGTACGGCATTGATTACGTGACGCACAGCGCCACTAAATATCTGGGCGGGCATCATGATTTGTTGGCGGGCGTGGTGGCAGCGCGCAAAGATCGGATCGCGGCGCTGCGCGACGCGCGCGGCGTGCTGGGCGGCATTGTCGATCCGCAAAACGCCTATCTGCTGGAGCGTGGCCTGAAGACGCTCGGCTTGCGCGTGACGCAACAAAACGCCACAGCCATGCGCATCGCAGAGTACCTTGAGGCGCATCCGAAGATCGAGCGCGTTTGGTATCCGGGCTTGCCATCGCATCCTGACCACGAGATCGCCAAGAAGCAAATGCGCGGCTTCGGCGGCGTTGTCAGCTTCACTGTGCGCGGCACGCTAGAGGAGACCAGCCGCTTCATTGACGCCATGCAGATTCCCTACATCGCGCCGAGTCTTGGCGGCGTGGATAGCCTGATCGAACAGCCCGCTCTGATGTCTTACTTTGAGAAAACGCCTGAAGAGCGGCTTGAAGTCGGCATCACAGGCAATTTGGTGCGCTTCGCCATTGGTGTGGAAGATGCCGAAGATTTGATCGCCGACTTGGAACAAGCCTTGCGCGTGTTGCCATGAGTCCACAAGCGGTTGAGGCGCGGGCGAACGCGACCGTTGCCAACTTGGGCGTTGGCTTCGACATTCTGGGCATGGCGCTGCAGGAGCCGTTCGATATCGTGCGCGCTGAGCGCGAGTCAGCGCCAGGCGTGCGCATTGAGGCGATCACGGGCGATGACGGCCAATTGAGCCGCGAGGCGCATCGCAACACGGCAGGCATCGCAGCGGCGTACGTGCTGCAGCAGATTGGCGCTAGAGAAGGCGTGCGGCTGAGCGTGCATAAAGGCTTGCCCTTGGCAAGCGGTTTGGGCAGCAGCGCGGCGAGCGCGGTCGCGGCCGCTGTGGCGGTCAACGCGCTCTTCGGCGAGCCACTAGATCGGGCGGCACTGCTGGCCGCCAGCCTGGAAGGCGAAGCGGCCGTCAGCGGGCGGCACGCCGACAATGTGGCGCCTGCGTTGTTCGGCGGCATCACTTTAGTGCTTGGCACAACGGCCGAGGCGATCTACAGCTTGCCGATTCCGCCGAACTTGCATCTCGCATTAGTGACGCCTGGCATCGCCGTGCCGACAGCACAGGCGCGCGCAGTCTTGCCGCAGAGCGTGCCGCTCAAGGCGATGATCCATCAGACGGCGCAGGTAGCGCTTCTGGTGCGCGCGCTTTATACAGGCGATTTGGCGCTGCTGGGCAAGGCAATGGAGAGTGATAGCGTGATCGAGCCCGCACGGGCGCACTTGATGCGCGGCTTGGCTGAGGTGCGCGCTGCAGCGCGCGCACAAGGCGCGCTTGGCACAGTCATCAGCGGTGCAGGCCCGACCTTGTGCGCCATGTGCGATTCGGACACTTGTGCCAGGCGCGTCGCACAGGCAATGGGCGCCATTTACGCCGAGCTGCAATTGCCTGCCACAGTGCGTGTGACTCAGCCTTCGGCGCAGGGCGCGGCTTGGCGAGCAGTCTAGCCTTGCTTTATAGCGCATTTCAGCTAGACTTCATAACATGTTCTTCGATGAAGCGGTCATTTATGTGCGCAGTGGCGATGGCGGCAATGGCATAGTCCATTTTCATCGCGAGAAGTACATGCCGCGCGGCGGCCCGGATGGCGGCGATGGCGGGCGCGGCGGCGATGTAGTCTTAATAGCGACTCGGCACATGAACACGCTCTATGCCTTCAGCCGCAAGCGCAAGTTCATCGCTGAGAACGGCAAGGACGGCGGCCCGAACAGGCGCAGTGGCGCTAGCGCGCCTGCTTTGCGCATTCAGGTGCCGCTCGGTACTGTGGTCAAGGATGCCAAGACAGGCGCGATCCTCGCCGATCTGGTCGAGCATGGGCAGGCAGTGGTCGTTGCTAAAGGCGGGCGCGGCGGGCGCGGCAATCAGCACTTTGCCACAAGTACCAATCAGGCGCCGCGCATGGCCGAGCGCGGCGAGCCAGGCGAAGGGCGCGAGCTGCGCCTTGAGCTGCGCCTGATCGCCGATGTAGGCATCGTCGGCGTGCCAAACGCGGGTAAATCGACGCTGCTCTCGGTCATCAGCAATGCCAAGCCGAAGATCGCGCCATATCCGTTCACGACGCTAGAGCCGAATTTAGGCGTGGTCGTTGTTGGCGATAGAGATATCGTTTTCGCCGATTTGCCAGGCTTGATCGAAGGCGCGCATATGGGCATCGGCCTAGGCCACGCCTTTTTGCGGCACGTACAGCGTACGCGCTTGTTGGTGCATTTGCTCAACGGCGAATCCGAGAATCCGCTGGCGGACTTCAACCAGATCAACGCCGAGCTAGCGCTCTTCGATCCTCAGCTGGCGCACAAGCCGCAGATCGTGGCGCTGAACAAAATGGACTTGCCTGAAGCACAAGCGCGCTGGGCGCAAGTGGAACGCGAGCTGAAGCAGCGTGGCTACAGCATCATGGCGATCTCAGCGGCAACAGGCTCAGGCGTGCGCGAACTGGTCAATCGGGCTGCAGCCGAGTTGGCACAGCTGCCTGACCAGGTGCGCACTTTCGATCAGACTCCGACCTACACGCTAGCGCACGAAGAGGCCATGGCGTTCACGCTCACGCGCGGCGAACACGGCGAATTCATCGTGCGCGGCGAGGCAATCGAGCGCGCTGCTGCTATGACCTACTGGGAATTTGACGAGTCCGTGGCGCGCTTTCAGCGCATCCTGGAACGGCTTGGCATCACCAAAGCGCTGGAAGAAGCAGGCGTGCAGGTTGGCGATACAGTGTTCATCGGCGATTACGAGCTAGAGTGGGGCGAATGAACTTGACCTACGCAAGCGGTGCCAATCAAGCGCCTGAGTCGGGCGAGAGCGGCGATGCAGCAGCATTTCAAGGGCCTGAGTTGCCGCGCCTAGGCGTCTTTGGCGGCACCTTCGATCCGCCGCACGTCGGCCACCTAATTTTGGCGCAAATTGCTCGGGATAGGCTGAATTTAGAGCGCGTGCTGTTTGTGCCTGCGGCGCAACCGCCACACAAGCAGGCTCAGGGCCTGACGGCCTCGCTGCATCGCTTCGCCATGCTCCAGCGCGCTATTCAAGGGAACGCGCACTTCGAGATATCGCGCGTGGATATGGATCGGCAAGGGCCGCACTACACCTCTGATATGCTCAGCATCTTGCGGGCACAAAATCGCGGCTACGAGCTGTTCTTCCTGATGGGCGCCGACTCGCTCAGCGAGCTGATGACTTGGCGCGCGCCTGAGTGGATCATCGCCCAGGCGACGCTCGCTGTGATGCGCCGCCCGAACGTCGCCATAAATCTAGAGGCACTCGAAGCGCGGCTGCCTGGCGTCCGTGAGCGCGTGGTGCTTGTGGACGCGCCGCTGATCGAGATTTCTGCCAGCAGCATCCGCGAGACTGTGCGTCGCGGTCATTCGATTCGCTATCAAGTGCCAGACGCTGTGCTGGAATATATCGACCAGCAGCGCCTGTACCGTTGAGAGCGTGGTTATGCCTGCTGAAGTGCGATTGCTTGCCTCAGAGATCGCAGCGCACGGCGAGAAGCTCAGCGAAACGCGCCTTCGCGCTGCGCTTGAGCGCGCCCTTGCTGAGCAGTTCAAAGGCGCGCGGCTGCTCGTCCTGATGCCCGATCATACGCGTACCTTGCCGCTACCGCAGCTCTTCCGCTTGCTCACAGAGATTCTGCGCGATGCGCGAGCGCTAGACTTCATGGTCGCGCTCGGCACGCACCCGCCTTTGAGCCCAGAGGCGCTCTGCCGTTTGGTTGGCATCACGCCCGAGCAGCGTAGCACGCAGTACAAGCATATCGGCTTGCTCAACCATGCTTGGGACGATCCGAGCGCACTGGTACAGCTCGGCGTGCTTGAGCGCGCCCAGGTGCAGGCGATCAGCGGCGCAGCGTGGCACGCCTCGCTCGGCGGCGATGTGCCGATCCGCATCAATCGCGCTGTGCTCGCCTACGATCATATCCTGATTCTCTCGCCCGTCTTTCCGCACGAGGTCATCGGCTTCAGCGGCGGCGCCAAGTACCTGTTTCCTGGTATCAGCGGCGCTGAGATCATCAACGTCTCGCACTGGTTGGGCGCCTTGCTGACTGTTCGGCGCGTGATTGGAGTCAAATGGACGCCTGTGCGCGCCCTGATTCACGCAGCTGCAGCGCTCTTGCCAACGCCCGTGACCGTGATCAGCATGACTGTGGAAGGTGATGGGCTTTCCAGCTTGTTCATTGGCGATCATGTGACGGCATGGGAAGCGGCTGCCGATCAATCAGCGCAGCGGCATATCATCTGGCTTGATCAGCCTGTGCAGCGCGTGCTTTCGGCCGCGCCGCCGATGTATGATGAACTTTGGGTCGCTTCTAAGGCGATGTACAAGCTGGAGCCTGCTGTGGCAGATGGCGGCGAGATCATCATCTACGCGCCGCACTTAGAGACAGTCAGCCATGTGCATGGCAAGTACATCTATGAGGTCGGCTACCACATTCGCGATTACATCCTGCAGGGCTGGGAACGTCTGCGGCACATTCCGCTGGGCGTGTTGGCGCACAGCACGCATGTGAAAGGCGATGGTAGCATGCGCGCGGGCGTTGAAGTGCCGCGCATTCGCGTCGCGCTGGCCACGCAGATCAGCGCATCCGATTGCGAGCGGTTGAACTTGGGCTACTACGACTATCGTCAGATCGCGCCGAGCGCGTGGCAAGGGCGCGAGGCTGAAGGCGTTCTCTACGTGCCAAAGGCGGGCGAGCGGCTCTATCGCGTCCGTGAGAAGAGCGAGGTGCGCCGTGCCGCTGAGCCCTGATCGTTTTTTCAGCGCTGAGGCATCGCAGCGGCAAGTGGCGCGCCAATTATATGCGCACATTGCCGCATTGCCGCTGATCTGCCCACACGGGCATGTCGATCCGCGCCTCTTCGCAACGCCCGACTATCAGTTTGAGTCGCCTTTGGCGCTGCTCGTGCTGCCCGATCACTATTTGCTGCGCTTGCTGTACTCGCAAGGCGTGGCGCTTGAGTCGCTTGGCGTGCCAACGCTAGACGGCACAGCCTATGAGCGCGATCCGCGCCGTGCATGGCGCCGCTTCGCCGAGCATTTCTATCTCTTTCGCGGCACGCCGAGCGGCATCTGGCTGACGTACATCTTTGAGGAAATATTCGGCATTCAGGCGCGGCTGTGCGCCGAGACAGCTGATATGTTCTACGATCAGATCGCGGCGCGCCTGGCTGAGCCTGACTTTCAGCCGCGACGCCTGTACGAGCGCTTCAAGATCGCGGCGCTGTGCACGACTGATGCAGCGACCGATGCGCTCGATCAGCATCTTGCCATACGTCAATCGGGCTGGCATGGGCGCATTCTGCCGACGTTCCG
>RFIM01000224.1 GCA_003695215.1 Chloroflexota bacterium | reverse complement strand
TGAGTCGTTGCGGATAGTGAGCGTGTAGACGCCCGGTTGCCTCAAAGTGCGCCGCCATGCCGAGGCAGTGGCGCTTGTGGAAGTGTAGCCGAGCGCTTCGGTATTGCCGCTAGGATCGCTCAGGCTGACTGAGACATCCGCGCCGACGCCAGGCCGCCAGAAGACCAGCAGGTCTACGTTATCGGCAAAATTGCCCTCAAACTTGAAGCTGACGCGGCTGTTTGGCGCTAGGAAGCTGCTCGTCTCGGCTTGGTTATAGCGCAAGAACTCGGGCACAGGCGGGATGTTGCGCAAGAAGGTGGCCAAGAGCGCGTACTGCAGCCGCTCGCCGCTCACAAAGACGGTATAGGTGCCATCTTGCGGCAGCTGATAAGTGTTCTGCAGATTGCGCTCGCGCCCGACAATGGCCGAGCCGATAGGAATAACCGTGCTGCCATCAGGCGCCAGGAGCGCGCCAAAGGCGACCACGCCGCTGCCATACAGACGGCTGAGCGTCAGGTTGATGACATCGCCTGCTCGGCCATCGAAGTGCCATTCGTGCGCTTCGATGGCCGCCATCTCGCCTGCTATGCCGCCGCCATAGCGGAAGCGCCTCGGAACTTCCCAGGGCCTCTCAGGCGGCTCATTCGAGAGGCTGTAGCTGAGCAAAAAGGCGCCGTTGCTCGTGCCTGCCTCGCCGCCTGGCCGCGTGACCAACACTGTGTATTCGCCCGATTCCTGCAATAGCAGCCCGTCAATGAGCGCTGCGCGGTTTTGCTCAGGATCAAGGCTATTGTGGAAGGCGATCAGGCGCCCGCTGGGCGCCAGCAGGACGAGCAGCGGCTCAAGGCGGCTGATGACGGACGGCCGCGCCTCAAGGCGCAGGTACTGCCCTGCCAGTGCCGAGAAGGTGTAGGTGAACTGAGCGCGTGTGTTATCCACGCTGGCAGAGCGCTCTTCGCCGAGATTGAGCGGCAAGAGCGCGTTGTTTGAGCTGAGCGAGAGGCGGTAATCGCCGCTATTAGGGCGATAAGGCGCTGTCGTCAGCGTCAAGGTGAAGGTACCAGTCGTCAGCAAGACCGTGTTGATGATCTCGACATCATCGCCTGTCGTGCCTTGATTGCTCTCGTAGAGCACGTTGCCGCTCTGGTTATCCACAAGGCGCAGGAACGGATCGAGCGAGTCGGATTTACGCTGAGCTGTGATAGTGATCGCCTCGCCACGCCGACCGAGAAAGACGAATTGGCGCGTTTGGCGATCTACCAAAGTGCCGACGAGCGTATCGCCATAGGCGATCAGTGGCGTGCCAGGCGGCACCAGCACTGATGGCGGATAGGCCTTGAGCGGCGGAATGAGCGGCACCTCGCGATTCAAGCGCAAGATGAACTCGCCGCCTGTGCGCCGCGAGTAGCGCGTCACGCGGATGGTATACGTGCCGCTCATGGGCAGCGTGAACGAGCGGATAGCGGCATCGGCTGTGCCGTTTGAATCATCGTTTTGGGCGATGACGTTGCCGCTCGAATCGATCAGCTCGAGGATCGGATCGCCGATGCCGCCAATGCGCGCTGTGATAGTGACGCGGTCGCCTGCGACGCCGTCAAAGCCGAAGCGCTGTTCAGGCGCGTTATCGTTCACAAAGCTGCGCACAGCATCGCCGTAGCGCAAGAAGTTGCGCGGCACAGGCGTGGCGATCGCGTCGCTTGGCAAGCGTTCTAGGCGCACGGTGTACTGTCCGCGCCCATTGCCAATCACGCCGATCTCAACTGTATAAGTGCCGCTTTCAGGCAGCTGCAGGCGCGGCAGCTCGCCCTGTGGCGCAAGCACACCTTCAGAAGGCAAGCCTGCGCCGCGCACCACAGCGCGCAAGGCGAGGTTGCTCTCGCCAAAGGGCGCGGCGCGCAAGCTGATCACTTCCTGCGCCTTGCCAACGAATGTCCATTGGTCGATAGCATCAGGCGCGGGCAAATAGCCGCCAAACTCGCCGCCAAATTGCAGGGCGCGGATCGGCGTCGTGCTAGGCGTCAGCGTGGGCACGGTTGTCGGCGTGAGTGTGGCCGTTGGCGTCAAGGTCGGCGTTGGCGTCAAGGTCGGGCGCAAGCCGCGCTCCAGCAGGGTGACGTTCATCACGTAGCTACCGCTGGTCGTGCCGCGCTCGAGATTGCGCCGCGAGACGAAGACGATGTAGTCGTCATCGCGCGGCAAGGGTAAAGTGCCCAGCACGCCGCCGCTGTCGTTCCAATCCACGAAGTTGCCACGCGAATCGAGCAAGCGCACCACAGGGATCAAATTGCCGCTGACGACGCTGACGCTGATCAGCAGCTTATCGCCATAGTTGCCGCGCAGGCGCCATTCGTTGAACGGCGTCTCCGAGTCTATTGCGCCTTCGACTGTCATGTTGTAATCCAGGGCGCGGCTCGCGACCGCTTGCGCGTTGACGGTTGGCGTGTAAAAGACAGTCGGCGTGAGCGTCGGCGTCTCAGTTGGCGTGAAGGTCGGCGTCAGGCTCGGCGTGAGCGTCGGCGAAGGTGTCAGAGTCGGCGTCGGGCTCGGCGTTGGGCTGAAAGTGGCCGTTGGCGTGAAAGTCGGCGTGGCCGTTGAGGTAGCGGTCGGCGTGAAGCTAGCGGTGAAGGTGAACGTCGGCGTGGCCGTTGGCGTGAAGGTCAGCGTCGGCGTAGGGGTGGCTGTTGGTGTGGCCGTCGGCGTGAAGGTCTTGGTGAAAGAAGCAATGGCTTGGACTGTGCTCGTCTGGGCGAATGCCAGCACCTGCTGGGCAACCAGAGTCTCAAGCTGAATGGCTTCAGCGGTCTGCTGGACGATAAAAGCCGTCTGTGTGGCGATAGCCGCGGCCGTCTGCAAGGCGATCAGGCGGCGAT
>RFIM01000223.1 GCA_003695215.1 Chloroflexota bacterium | reverse complement strand
TCCGCCGCGATCAAGTGGTAGGCCAGGTGGTCCCACAGGTATGGCTCCTCTGGCGGCAAGTCCGCCCAGCGGGCCACGCCGTAGGCATCCAAGAACTTCTGATGAGTTTGCGACAGCTGCGCCCTGTGTTGGTCGATCGCATAGCGGCGCACCACATCGTGCAGGCGCAGCGTCCGCTTGCCCAAGTCCAGGCGCTGCAGCAGCGAGAACTCATCCAAGCGCTCACACAATCTTTGGCTGTCCACATCGTCCAGAGCGCCCGTGGCGCGCCACAGGCGTTCAACGGCGCTGAGCGGCACGTCGACATCTTCAGGGAAGATCGCCAACTCGCTGAAGCGCTCTCGATCCTGCTGGTCCAGCTGGTCCAGCGAGACTTTCAGGGTGGCCGCGGCCGCATTGCGCTGATCCTCAGGATTGGCAGGATCAAAAGCGCCCAGGCCGCGCCGATCGTAGGCTCGATTGGCGTATTCAAGCGCCTGCCGTAAGGACTCGCCGCGACTGATGTGGTTTCGCAGCACGCTGTTGGCCAACTTGAGCAAGAGCGCCCAATTGCCCAGGCGCCTTGCCAAGCGACGCAGGCCCTCTCTCTCGTCTTCGCCCAGGCCCAAGCTCAGCAGCTCCAGGGCCTCGCCGTCTTTCATGGCGTCGACATTGATCGCTTGGGCGCCATCAGGCAGCACATTGCGCTTGCGCGTGGTGATCAGGCGCGCACAGCGCTTGCCGCCTTGCAAGAACGGCTCTAGATCTTTCCTATGCCAGACGTCGTCAATCACCATCAGGATGTCCCGATCTTCCAGGAGTCTTTTCAGGTCGTCGATGGCGCTCCTCGGCGTCGGGGCGTCGGACTTCCTGCCTTGCAAGGCGTAAATCAGATCTTGGACGCGATCCAATAGGTCGTTCTCAGTCAGGTTCTCGCCGAGCGTGACCCAGAGGATGCCGTCATCGAATGCCTCTTGAATGGTCTGATCGTGGCAGATGGCGATCGCGAGCGTGGTCTTGCCGAAGCCGCCTGCGCCGCTCAAGGCGGTTGTGATGGCCACAGGGTTCTCGCGCCGCTCGTCCAGCAGCTTGGCGACGATCTCATTGAATTCGTTCGGGCGCTCCACGAAGTTCGCTGTCAATTCAGGCGCCATGAATGGCACGCGCAGCGCTCGGCAGTCGCCGCGCAGGTGCTTCACGAAATTTTCCCACTCCACGCCTCGCTGCAGCGCGTTCGGATCGTAGCCGAGATCGTAGAAGTGCGCGTCGCGCATCCAGCGCGGCATGCTGTTGAAGTCCAGCTGGGGCGACGCCTTGACGGGATAGACGCACACGCCATTCTGGCGCGCAAAACGCCATTCTTTCTCCACGTTCTCAGAGCGCTGCGCGCCTGGCGTCATCACCAGGACCACGAACGAGACTTGCTCGAGCGCTTGCTTAATTTGAAGCCACCAATCGTGTCCGCCTTCGAGGCCATAGCGATCGAGCCAACACGCGATATTCTCACGCTGCAGCACTTCGTGTAGCGCTTGGGCGAACGGCTCGCCATCGGCGCGAGCATAAGAGATGAAGACGCGCGGCACTGGATCGGTCATAGGCGACTTCCCTGAGCTTATAAAGCCTCACCAAAAAGGATTTTGTGCAGCTCGCTAGAGCCATTGTATAGCGCAGGCAATAAATTTGCAAGAGATGTGTTTTTGATCCTCAAGCGCGGCGCTGGGCATCAGCGGGCGGATGATTATGCCTTTGTGCAAGCCTTCTAACCTTTTTCCAAGCTAAGCGGGCATGGAGTGTGCTATACTCTGGACATCAGAATTAGCCAGCAGCAGGAGCATCTGAGCATGGGCAAGCCGAACATCGCCGCTCGACTTCGTCAGCTACTCGACGAACTTGGTCGCCTTTTGAAGCCGCCCAAAGTCGTGCCAGCGCGTGTACCTGTTCGCAGCCGCCCAATGCCTGAACGCCGCTGAAAGCCTGAGCAGACTGCGCCTTCAAAAGAGGTCAGGTTCGTCAACGAGCCTGACTTTTTTGTGTTAGGATTATGCATCATCGCTTGAGGGGGAAAAATGTCCGAGAAGTACGTTCCACAAGAGATCGAACCGAAGTGGCAGGCGCGCTGGGAGGCCGACGGGCTGTACCGTTCGCGCATCGATCACAGCCGCCCTAAGCACTACGCGTTGACCATGTTGCCGTATCCGAGCGGCGATCTGCACATCGGGCATTGGTATGCCATGGCGCCATCGGACGCGCGGGCGCGTTACATGCGCATGCGCGGCTACAACGTCCTTTTCCCGATGGGCTTCGATGCCTTCGGCTTGCCGGCTGAGAACGCCGCCATCAAAAATCGGACGCATCCGAAGGTCTGGACGTACGCCAACATCGAGCGCATGCGCAAGCAGCTGCGCTCAATGGGCGCCATCTTCGATTGGGAGCGCGAGGTGGTCAGCTCCGATCCTGAGTACTACCGCTGGACGCAATGGTTCTTCCTGAAATTCTATGAGAACGGCCTGGCCTACCGTCAGCGCGCTAGCGTGGACTTCTGCCCGAATTGCAACACCACGCTGGCGCGCGAGCAAGTCTGGGGCGAGGATCGGCATTGCGAGCGTTGCGGCACGCCTGTCATCAAAAAAGAGCTGGAGCAATGGTTCTTCCGCATCACCAATTACGCCGAAGAGCTGCTGCAGCATCCTGAGGGCTGGCCTGAGAAGGTCAAGCTGATGCAGACGAATTGGATCGGGCGCAGCGAAGGCGCGCAGGTCACCTTCCACACTGAGCAGGGCGATCCGCTGCCTGTGTTCACCACGCGGCCGGATACGCTCTGGGGCGCTACCTTCATGGTTCTGGCGCCAGAGCATCCGCTGGTGATGAAAGTGACGACGCCTGAGCAGCGCAGCGCCGTCGAGGCTTACATCGCCCAGACGCAGCGCCAGAGCGAGATCGAGCGCACGGCCGCTGATAAGGAGAAGACGGGCGTCTTCACAGGCGGCTATGCCATCAATCCTGTCAATCAGGAGCGCATTCCGATCTGGATCGCCGATTACGTGCTGATCACCTACGGCAGCGGCGCGATCATGGCTGTGCCTGCCCACGATGAGCGCGACTTCGCCTTTGCGCGCCAATTCGGCCTGCCTGTGCGCGTCGTCATCCAGCCCGAGGGCGAGCGCCTCGAGGGCGAGCGCCTGGCTGAGGCCTTCGTCGGCGATGGCGTGATGGTCAACAGCGCGCACTTCGATGGCACGCCGACGGCGGGCCGCGAGGCCATCAATCGCGTCATTGAATGGCTCGAGGCGCAAGGGATCGGCAAGTGCGCCGTGACCTACCGCCTGCGCGATTGGCTGATCAGCCGTCAGCGCTACTGGGGCGCGCCAATTCCGATCATCTACTGCCCTACTTGCGGCATCGTGCCTGTGCCCGAAGATCAGCTGCCTGTCCTGCTGCCCGAGGATGTGGAGTTCATGCCAACAGGCCAATCGCCGCTCAAATATCATCCCGCCTTTCTGAATACCACTTGTCCGCGTTGTGGCAGCCAAGCTCAGCGCGAGACGGACACAATGGACACTTTCATGTGTTCATCCTGGTATCAGCTGCGTTACCTGAGCCCACACTACGATAAGGCGCCTTTCGATCCCGATGAGGCGGCTTACTGGCTGCCTGTTGACCAGTACACAGGCGGCATCGAGCACGCTACCATGCACCTGATGTACACGCGCTTCTTCACCAAGGCAATGCGCGATTGCGGCATCTACAAAGAGGCTGCCTCGCGCCGCGATCCGAAATTGCCGCCTATCGATCACGAGCCGATGCTGGCGCTCTACAACCAGGGCATGATCCTCGGCGAGCCAATGGAAGGCAGCTACATCGCCGCTTTCGGCGCCTGGCAAGCCGAGACCTTGCACGTCCACAAAGTGGTTGTGCTCGATGAAGCTGCAGCCAAAGCGATGCAAGAGGCTGAACATACCGCCAACACGCTGCTGGGCAGCGTGAGCGAGATGGAACGCGCCTTTGGCATGGCTGAAGGCGAAGCGCGCATGAACACTGCCATTGGCGAGATCATCAAGCGCAACGAGAACGTGATCGTGATCGAGCGCTTTGACGGATCGCAGGTCACGCTAGAGGTGACTGCTGAGACGCAGGTCGTCGATCGAGCGGGCAACAGCGTGCCGATCGAGTCCTTGCGCTATCGCCTGGGCGCGGAGAAGATGAGCAAGAGCAAGGGCAACGTGGTAGCGCCAGATCAACTGGTGGCGCAATATGGCGCCGATGCCGTGCGCGGCTATTTGATGTTCGCCTTCCGCTGGGAGAGCGGCGGGCCGTGGGATTCGCAGGGCATTCAGGGCGTGGTGCGCTGGCTGAACGACGTCTGGGCTGTGGTGACGGACTCGCCGCCTGTGCCAGGCGCAGCTGATGAGCGCGCCGTGCGTGCCTTGCGCCGCAAAGTCCATCAGGTCATCCATCGCGTCGGCGAAGGCCTGGAGACCTTCAGCTTCAACACGGCAGTGGCGGCGCTGATGGAGCTGAAGAATACGCTCATGGCAGCGCGCAAGACGCCCGTGTGCGGCACGCCTGCCTGGCAAGAGGCCATTCGGACGTTGCTGCTGCTGATGGCGCCTTTCACGCCGCACATCGCCGAGGAGCTCTGGCAGCGCATCGGCGAGCCGTACAGCATCCACAATCAGCCTTTCCCTGCCTACGATCCTGAAGTGGCGAAAGAAGAAGAGATCACGCTAGTAGTCTCGGTAAACGGCAAGCTGCGCGCACGCCTGCAAGCGCCTGCAGGCCTATCTGAGTCAGAGGCAGTCGCCTTAGCGTTGGCTGCACCTGAAGTGCAGAAGCACATCAACGGCGGCGCGATCAAGAAAGTCATCTACGTGGCCGAGCGCGGCATGCTGAACCTGGTCATCTGAAATATCGCTGCGCCAAAGCAGATCGTCCACGACGCCTGCGAGCGGTCCGACACCTTCGACCGCTCGCAGGGTGTGCTACAATCGTTGCAGCGTTTCAGCCAAGTTGGAGCAATTCGCATGAGTCGTGTGATCAACCCTGAGAGCGCAGGCAAGCTGCGCAGCCAACATATGCGCACAGCCGCTGAGCTGCTGCGCCATCTCGGCCAGAAGGCTGAAGTGGATGCTGAAGCCCGCGATATGGTCGCCACGCTGATCTACTGCTTCCGCGAGATCGAAGATGGCATTGAAGCCTCGATGCAGGCGTGGGAAAAGCGCAACTATTGGAACAAGGTCGAACAATTCCGCAAACAGTGGGCCTGGCTGAGCGCAGCTTGCGGTCGGCTTGAGGAATTGGTGCGCACAGGCGCTTGGGATCAGTTGCCTATGGTGATTCTGCCCTTGTTGCCACACTTCGTCGAGATCACCATCACCAGGTTCACGCGCCGCCCAGAGACTTGGGCAGGCGCCTATGAGCGGCTGATGGCCGAATACGCACACCAGCGCAATGGCAGCTGATGGCTATCCGATTTCTTCGGTCGGCGTGCGCGCGCTGATCGCCCAGCACAACGCCCACATTAAGGCTGAGCACTTCGCCGCGTCGGTCAGCCTGAGCTTCAGCTTGGCTGAGCGCGACGTCGCTGCGCTCAGCGCCGCGCTGCGCAACCTGAGTCAGGGCAAGATTGTGCCACGCAGGCTCTAATGCGACCTTCCTCGGCTGCGCGCGTAAGCGTTGTTCAGGAGAGTATGGCGTTGTCCACAGAGCAAGAGACGGCATGGCTGATCAGCGTGCAGCAAGGCGATCAGGACGCTTTTGGCGAGCTGGTCAAGTTGCACCAAAATGCCGTCTACAACTTGGCGTATCGTCTTTTGGGCAATCGCGTCGAGGCTGAAGATGCAGCCCAGGAGACTTTCCTGCGCGCCTATGCTAACTTAGATCGCTATGATACGGCGCGCCCCTTCCGCACTTGGCTGCTCTCGATCGCCTCGAACTTCTGCATCGATCGTCTGCGGCGGCGGCGCCTGAAATGGCTCTCGATTGACGAGCCATTGCCGCCGCGCGTCCTGCTGCAAAGCGACCTGCCCGAGCCTGAGGAAGCTGTCATCGCTAGCGAACGGGCCGCGCTGGTGCAGCGCCTGCTTGCCGAGCTCTCGCCCGAACATCGCGCTGCTGTAGTGCTGCATTATTGGTACGATTATTCCTACCAAGAGATCGCCGAGATGTTACGCACCACTGAGAGCGCCATCAAGAGCCGCTTGTTCCGCGCTCGCCAGATGCTCGCCGCTAAGCTGGTTGCCTGGCAGGGCGATAGACAACTGACCGATATTTTTGAAGACGCTTGAGTGAGGAGACCTGCCGATGAGCGCAGAGCAAGACGACGCAAAACAATTAGCCCATCAGGATGACGCAGAAGCGGAGGCAGCTGAGCTGGCGGCGCGTCAAGCGGCTGAGTCTGCGCCATCGGGAGCGCCACAAGCGCTGCCCTTGAGCGCCGCAGAGCGCGCTGTGGAGCGTTTGCTGATCACTGCCGAGTTGATCGGCGCGCCCTTAGGTTTCGCTGAGAAAGTCATGGCGGCGATCCGAGCGGGCAAGGCTGAAGGCTACAAGCGCCGCCGCTGGTTCCGATTCTTCTGAGTGCGGCTTCACTCGACCTGCCTGAAGCAGGCCTCGATCTCGGCGAGCGATTCAACGCGCACCAGCTGATCGCGCAGCGCCGCTGCGTGGCGCACGCCTAGATGGTATTTGGTCAGCTGGCCGCGCAGCTCAAGGCAAGCCTGCCTCTCACAGAGCGCTGTGCGCGACAGTGCGAGCTGCGCGTGTTGTATGGCGAGTTGCGCGATCGCCTGTGGCGTTGGCGGCGCTAGGCGCTCGCCCGTGCGGATTTGATGGGCGATGTGCTTGAACAGCCAGGGTTTGCCTAGCGCGCCACGCCCGATCATCACAGCATCGCAGCCCGTCTCACGGAACATGCGGATAGCGTCTTCTGCATCCTTCACATCGCCATTGCCAATCACAGGGATGCGGACCGCCTCTTTAACTTGCCGAATGATCGCCCAATCGGCTTTGCCGCTGAAGCCTTGTGCCGCTGTGCGCGCATGCACGGCTATCGCCTGTACGCCCGCTTGCTCGGCGGCGCGCGCAAAGGGCACAGCCGTCAAGGTATTGGCATCCCAGCCGGCGCGCACCTTGACAGTGACAGGCACGCTCACGGCGCGCACCACTGCCTCGACCACGCGCGTCGCCGTACAGACATCGCGCAACAGCGCCGCGCCCGCGCCCGTCTTGGCCACCTTCGGCACCCAACAGCCCATGTTGATATCCACAATGCTTGCACCGCGATCCACCACAAAGCGCGCCGCTTCCGCCATCAGCTCAGGATCGCTGCCATAAAGCTGCACTGCGAACGGAAATTCGTCGGGCGACCAATCCAGCATGTCGAAGGTTTTGCGGCTTTTGTAATGAATAGCTTGGCTGCTCAACAGCTCAGTGCAGACTAAACCGCAAGCGCCCTGCTGGCGGCACAGGGCGCGCAAGGCATAGCTGGTCTGCCCTGCCATCGGCGCCAACGTCAGCGGCGTCTCGATGCGGATGTGGCCGATGTAGAAAGGCTTGAAAGCGATCTGCTCGGCGATCGGCGCTGCGCTAGGTGCCGTCATAGGCGCTCAGTAGATGAACGGGATCAGCTTCTTGACGCGCCGCCGATAGTCGGCATATTCAGGATATTGCGCTTGTAACCAGCGCTCTTCCTGCGCCGCTTTGCGATCAAAAAAGATGACTAACAAGGCGCTGATCAGCAGCGCCACAAGGTTCGTCTGCCACAACGACCAGCCGAAGGCGCTCAGGATCACGCCGCAGTACATCGGATGGCGGACAAAACGGTAGATGCCGCGATCGCTCATGAAGCCGTCCGCCTTCGGCTTCGGGAAAATGGTCAAATTGCGCCCGAGGTAGATGGCCGCAAGGCCGACCATCAGCAAGCCGAGCGCACCGATGACGAGCCCTAGCCAGGGCGCTATCACGCCCAGCGGCGCTGCCCATTGCTCAGGCGCGAGCATTGGCGCTAGGATCAGCGCGCCCAACAGCAACAACTGCAGAATGACCCAGGTTTCGCCACGCCCAGATGGCACCTCAGAGCGCCCTTTCATCC
>RFIM01000222.1 GCA_003695215.1 Chloroflexota bacterium | reverse complement strand
GATTACGGCATCGCCCTAGATGTGACCGCCACAGGCGATACGCCTAAAAACAACAGCCTGGCTGTTCGGCTCGGCGGTGGCACTGCTATCAAGGTTGTGGATAGCGGTCACATCGTGCCGCCTGCGCTCAAGGCGTTGATGATTCAACGCGCCGAAGCAGCCAATATCCGCTATCAGCTTGAGGTACTGAGCGGCGGCTCAACCGACGCTGCTGCCATCCAAACTGCCCTGAGCGGCATTCCGAGCGGCGTGATCTCGATTCCGTGCCGCTATGTGCATACCACTAGCGAGACTGTGGACATCAACGACGTGCAAGCCAGCATCGACCTGCTTGTGGCGCTGCTGGAGCAACCTTTCGAGCTCTGAGCGCCTAGAACTCGTAGCCAACGGCGCGCAACCATGCTTGTGCCAACAGCGTATGGCCCTGCGCGCCGACATGAATCTGATCAGGCGACCAGAAGGACTCAGGCAGGTGCCTCATCGCCTCGTCAAAAGCGGCTTGTGTGCGCACTAGCGCAGCGCCAAATTCAACGGCCAAGCCTTCCACGACGCCTGCGTAGAGCGCCATCAGCTGCCGCATTGGATGCTGGGCATCTGCGATGACGGCGAAGGGCTGCATCAGCACAAAGTTGGCTTTGATCGCTTGCCGTGCGCGCTGCAGCAAGGCGCGCAAAGTGCTTTGATACTCCTGGATCGGCACGGCTTCGCGCGCGTTGTAGGTGAAATGCCGCCAAACGTCGTTGGCACCGATCATGACTGAGACCCACTGCGGCCGCTCGCGGATCACGTCCGCCTCCCAGCGCAACGCCAATTGGCGGACGGTATCGCCGCCGACGCCCTTGTTGATGAAGGTCAGATTGTAGTGCGGATAGCGAGCGATCATGAAGTTGCGCACGATGTTGACGTAGCCGTTGCCGTATGGCGCCGCAATGCGTCTATCAGCGTCGGTGATTGAATCGCCCATGAAGATGATCCGATGATGCTGACCGAAAATCATGAAGCCTGGCTCCTGAAAGCGCTCTAGCGAGCTTTTCTCGAATCAACCATTTCGGCCGAGCGCCGCTTTGATCTCAGCGGCGGTTGGCGTGCCGGCTAGCCCAAGGCGCGTGACCGACTGGCTAGCCAGCTGCACCGCTGCCCGCGCCGCATATGGCACGTCGCGCGTCCGTTGATACAGCACGCTGAAGACGCCGAAAAAGACATCGCCGGCGCCAGTGGCATCGACCATATGGACTTGCGGCGCAGGGATATGTAGCGGCGCCTCGCCATTCTGATAGACCGTGCAGCCGCGCTCAGCGCGCGTGACAATCAACAGTGGCGCTAGCGCAGCATAATGCGCCTCAAGCGCCGCATCGCGCTCGATATCTTCTTCGCTCAGCACGGCAAAGTCCAGCTGCGGCAAAAGCCAGTCTGCATCTGCCCATGCCTTGCGGCGGACTGTGCCGTCGGCGTCCCATGTGCGCAGCCAGCCTTGCAGCGCAGCAGCGCGCAGTGCCCTAGGAAAGGCGCACACAAGCTCGGGCGCGATCTCATCGGCAAGTGGGCAGAAACACACAGCAGGTATATGACGCCACGCGCTGGGCACTTCAGCAGGAGTGATCGGCGCGGCGCGCCCGAGCAAAGTTTGATGGCGCACAGCGCCTTGGTAGCGGTTGATGAAAGTGGTGCTGCGTTCAGCCGCGATTAAGTGCAGCTCAAGCGAGTCGGGCAGCTCTGAGAGCACAGGCTCATCGGCGCGCGCGCTGCTGAGCAAGTAGAGTTGCGCGCCAAGCGCGGCCATGGCGCAGCCTGCATAAGCGACCGTGCCGCCAAGTCGCGCGCCTGATGGAGTCTCGTCGCGGGCAATATGCCCGATCAGCAAAAACTCGGCCACAGGCGCTCAAGGTTGCTGCGGACGGCGCGGCACGATAGTCACTTTGCGACCATCGCCTTCGCCGATGCTCTGTGTGGAGACGTGCGGATTATCCTTCAGCGTCAGATGGATGATGCGGCGCTCATGCGGCGGCATCGGCTCCATTGCCACTGTCCGACCGCGCTGGATCGCCTGTTCGGCCATGAGGAGCGCCAAGCGGCGCAGCACTTGCTCGCGACGCGCCTTGTAACCGTTCACGTCTACCACAAGGTAGGCGCGGCGGCCGATCTCGCGGCTAGTGATCAAGCGCGTGAGATATTGCAGCGCCGCGAGAGTCTCGCCGCGTCGCCCGACCAGCTCATCCAGGTCTTTGCCATGCACGTTGAGCGTCCAATGTTGCGGCTCGCCGCTCTGATTTTGGGCAGGATGCGCGCTGACGCTGGCTCGGATGCCCATGCGCTGCAATAATTTGCGCAGCACTGCCTCGCCGACTCGGGCTGCTTCGGCTAATTCTTGCTCAGAGACAGGCTCAGCTGCTTCTTCTTCCTCATCTTCAAAAAGATGCGTCGCGGGCTCAGATGCGTTCGCCTCAGCGGCGAGCGCGGGCGTCTCAGGCGCGCGGATGACGGTCAGGCGCACGCGAGCGGGCTTGGCGCCTAAGCCGAGCAGGCGGCGGCTCGGCTCCTCAAGCACTTCCACTATCACCTGATCGCGGCTGACGCCTAGCTCTTGGATGCCTTTGGCTATGGCACTTTCAATATCCGCGCCAACCGATTCAATGGAAAGTTGCTGACTCATGAACAAAACACCTTTGGGTGCGTGCCGTGAGACTCACTTTTTCTTGCGCGCCTTGCTCGCTTTAGGCGAGGCGCTTTTGCTGCTGCTGGGCCGCTGCACGCGCTCGGAGAGCTTGCGCTTAGTGAGAGCGGCTGTGGCAGGCGCGGTTGCCACTTCGCGCTCTTGGCGGCGCGGTAACTCGGGCGCGGGCGCGCTCTTTGTCGTGGCGGCTGCAGCAGGCGCAGGCTTGGGCGCGCTGAAGACATTCCGCCAATCAATTTGGCCCATCAAGGCATATTGGACAATGCCGACCACGTTTGAGGCGATCCAGTAGATGGACAGGCCTGAGGCGAACGAGAGCGAGAACAGGCCGATCATCAACGGCATGATCGTGGTCATGTTGCGCGAGACGGCTGCCGACGGGTCTTTCGGATCGGTCACAGGCGGCATCATCAGCTTGGATTGTAGCCAGGTGCTGATCACCACCAGCACAGGGATGACGAAGTAGGGATCAGGTTGCCCAAGGTTCATCCATAGGAACTGATTCTTGAGCGGCAGCATGGCCGAGAGTTCAGGGATCAGCAGGCGATTTTGGATGTCAAGGAATTGCAGCGGCGTGGTGGCAAGTGTGGCATAAATGGCGCCGTACAAGCCGAACAGGATTGGCATTTGGATCAGCAGCGGCAAGCAACCTGCCAGCGGGTTGATGCCTTCTTGGCGGTAGAGTTCCATCTGCGCGCGCGCTAACTCCTCGCGGTTCTGCGGGCCCTTGTATTTCTCGCGCAGCTCCTGCAGTTTCGGCGCAATCTCGCGCATCCGCTTGGAGGATTTCAGCTGCTGGCGCATCAAGGGATAGGTGATGATGCGGCTGAGGATAGTGAAGACGATGATCGCCAACACCAAATTCTCGCCTAGCAGGCTGTACAGCCCAAGCATCACGACGATGAAAGGATTGGTCAGAAAGTCCATAGCCTGTGCTTCCCTTATACTTTCTAGCGCGGCGCTTGCGCCAATCGGTTGATGTCATCTTGAGAAGGCTTCCGAACGCTCCAAAGGCGTCCGCCGCTGAGCAAATCATAGGCGACCACAAGCCGCTCCTCGCTCTTGGTCGTGGTGATGACCATCTCGCCGACCACGACTACGTCGCCCAGGATGCGCTCAGCCTCAGCTGGACTGGAAGTCCAGATCACGGCGCCATTCTCGGCGTTGTAGGCCCGCAGATACTTGCTCTCCGAGCCTGCGATGACACGCCCTTCTACCACTGCCACACGCCCGCGTATGCCGCCTGGCCGCTCAGCGTCGTGTGCCTTCCAACGCGGATTGAAGGTCGCCGCGTCCACTGCATGAACGTAGCCGCGCAGATCGCCGAAATAAAGCGTGCCATCAGCCAGCGTCGGCGTCGACCAAATCCAGCCTTCGGCCTTGTAGCGCCGCAAGATGCGATCGGACTGGTTGGTGATCGCCAGGCGCGATTCCATGTGCGCGTCCACGGCGATCAACTCGCTGGTCAAGGTGCCGAAGTACAGGACGCCTTCGTGCAGCAATGGCGAGGCGGCCACAGCGCCACCAACCTCGACGCGCCACAACAACTCGAGTGTGTCGGCGTCCAAGGCGTAGATATGCCGATCCATCGAGCCGAAGTAAATGGCGTTGCGCGCTTCGTCCAGCACAGGCGCCGACCACACGCCAAACTGGGTGCCATCAAAGCTGGCCAGCAAGGCGCCTGTGGCTGTGCTGAAAACCTTGATGCCCTTATCGCCCTGCCCGACGTACAGCCTATCGCCATGCACTAGCGCCTCGGCGATCACTTTCTCAGTGCCTGGCGGCGCTGCCCAATTGGGCAAAGGCGCGTTGCGCACGCCCGAATCGGGCGCGAAGGCGTAAACCGAATGATTGTACGAGCCGACGTAGACGCGCACGCCTTCTTCGCGTTTCTCTAGCGCAGGCGCCGCGAACATCTGCCCGTTGTTGGCAGCACGCGCTGCCCAATCCACAAAGCGGTCGGTCGAACGCTGATTCGGCTCTAGGACGCGCCCAGCGGCATCGCGCGTTAGATCGATGCGAAAGACGACATCGCGATAGGCGACGTAGACATAGCGCGCCTCGTAGCGCCCGTCGGTCAGCGTGCCATCTACCGTCAAGCCTGCCCAGCTCTCAGGCAGCACAAGAGGCGTGCAGCCGCTGAGCAAGAGCAGGCCGATCAATAGTAATGCCGCGCCGAGAGGTTTACGGCGCGGTGTGAGGAATTGCGCTTGCTGGTTCAAAAAGCCTCGCTTCATACAGATTCAGGGAACGGGATCGTAGCCGCCAGGGTTGAATGGATGGCAGCGCAGGATGCGCCGAATGCCCAGCCAGCCGCCTTTGAGCAGGCCGTATTTCTCAATCGCCTCGTAAGTATACATCGAGCAGGACGGCACAAAGCGGCAAGCAGGCGGCAGAACCTTAGAGAGAGTCGCTTTGTAGAGCCGAATTAGCCAGAGCGCCAGGCGCTTCATGGATCACCCTCCGATTGCTCGCTGTGCAGCTCAGCACGGCGCAACAGCTCTTCTAATGCTTGTACGATCATATTATACGGCTGTTGTGCCAAATTGGCGCGTGCAATCAGGGCGATATCGTGGCCTTGCTTGAGGGCAAAGCGGCGCATTGCCTCGCGCAGGCGGCGGCGTGTGCGGTTGCGCGCCACAGCGTTGCCCAAGCGCTTGTTGGCGATGAAAGCATAGCGGTTGTATGGCAAGCCATTGGGCAAGGCTGAGAGCATGATCAGCTCATGCCGCCAACGCTTGCCGTGTGCCTTCAGCCGCTCGAAATCGCTTTGGCGCCGCAAGCGCCATGCGCGCCGCACGCCTCAGCTATTCCAATTGACTTTCTTGACGTGCCGCACTTGCACGGTCAGCCGATGTCTGCCTTTGGCACGGCGCGCCTTCAGCACGCGCCGTCCTGCTTTGGTTTGCATCCGTTGGCGGAAGCCATGCACACGCAGACGGCGACGCTTGCGTGGTTGCCATGTGCGCTTGACCATTCTCGTCCCTCCAGATTAGCTTTCAAAAGACCGCGCAAGGCGGCATCTGATTCAGATTCAAGGATCACAGTGCTGTGCAAGGGCGAAGTATAGCGTAACGGCCAGCATGGGTCAAGGTAAAATTGCCCTGCGCGCTCAGCTTGGCGCGCAGCCACGCTTCATAGCACAGGCGCAGCCACGCCATCGCAGCTTGCCGTCAATCCTAAGTTGCTGGCTTGACAAGCCGCCTGAAGGTTGCTATGCTTGTATACAGGTCTAGACCAGAAAGGGAGCGATGAGCGTGTTAGCGCCTGAGTACTTTCGACTCTCTGAGAACCAAACGCTGCGGCTTTATGAGCGCATTCAGGAGAACTTGATCGAGCTGATCGAGAACAATCTCCTGAAGCCAGGCGATATGCTGCCTTCAGAGCGCTTGCTCAGCCAGTACTATGGCGTCAACCGCATGACAGTGCGGCAGGCCATAGATGGCTTGGTGCGCAAAGGCTTCTTACAGCGGCGGCAAGGTGTGGGCAATTCGGTCAGCGAGCGGCGCGTCTTGCAGCCGTTCACGCCAACTGTGATCGGCTTCAGCCAGCGCATGCGCGAGGCAGGCCTGACGCCTAGTTCGCGCCTGTTACAGCAAGTCGTCACAATGCCCGAGCCTCTGGTGGCGCATCGGCTCGGCCTACAAAGCGACCATCAGGTGATCATGATCAAGCGCCTGCGCTTGGCCAATGACGAGCCGCTGATGGTCGAGACGTCCTACCTCTCCTACGATCTGTTCCCGCGGCTGCTGAGCGAAGACCTTGAGAATCAGAGCCTCTACCAGGTGCTAGAGCGCTTGTACGGCGTGCGCATCAGCGAGACTGAGCACACCCTTGAGCCGACGCTGACCACGCCCTATGAAGCGCTGCATCTGCGCGTCGAGCCCAACTCGCCCGCCATGCTCGTGCGTTTGCTCGCCTACTCAGCCGACCGCACGCCGATAGAGTTCTCGAAATCGCTAGTGCGCGGCGACCGCTGCCGCTACTTCTTCCGCGTCACCACGCACGTGCCGATCGTCACTTAGCCCAAAGGCGTATGCAGGCTCAAAGCACACTGATCTAGACCGCAGCTTCTACACAAAGTTTTATGCACGAGGAATGTGACCAGAGAATCTGTATACGCTGCCAGTGGGCTTAGCTTTTTTGGAAGGCGCCTTCACAGGCAACCTGCGCACTGTGGCTGCAGGCATCATGGTCGCCACTGT
>RFIM01000221.1 GCA_003695215.1 Chloroflexota bacterium | reverse complement strand
CTGATCGCCGTCAGCAAGGCGCAGCCAAGCGCTGTGATTCAGGAAGCCATGCGCTATGGGCAGCTGGATTTCGGCGAGAATCGAGTCGAGGAGGCACTTGAGAAGATCGCTGAGATCGGCAGCGCTGCCACTTGGCACATGATCGGTCACGTGCAGAGCCGCAAAGCGCGCGATGTCGTCGCGCTCTTCGATTATGTCCACTCGCTGGATAGCGCACGCCTGGCCGAGCGCTATGCGCGCTTGCTGGCAGAAGGCGGGCGCGGCGACGCACGCCCTTTTCGCGTCTTGATCGAAGTCAACATCTCAGGCGAGCCAAGCAAGCATGGCGTGTTGGCTGCTAATTGGCAGCACAATCGCGCTGTGCGCGAGACGCTTTGGGCAGAAGTGCGTCTGATGGTCGGTCTGCCGCAAGTGCAGATCGAAGGCTTGATGACTATCGCGCCGATAGTCAGCGATCCCGAGCAGGCGCGCCCATATTTCGCCTCGCTGCGCGCCCTGCGCGATGCCTTCGCTGACGACTTCCCACAAGCCAGCTGGCAGGTGCTCAGCATGGGCATGAGCGACGACTACACTGTCGCCATTGAAGAAGGTGCAACGCACGTGCGCATTGGACGTGCCATTTTTGGCGAGCGCCATTGAGAAGGCTGATGCACGTCGCCTTTCTAGCCACTGACCCAAGCGAAGCGCACGGCTGGAGCAATCACGCTCGTGATTTGATCGGCGCGCTGATTGCGAACGATGTTCAAATCACGCTGATCACCTCGCGCAATGCCGCGCCAAGCGCTCTGCCTAATGTGGCATTCCACCGCCTGTTGCCCAGCCTGACTGTGCCTTCGCGCCTGCTGAGCCTGCGTCTGCTTGCAGCCAATTGGGCTGTGAGGCGTGCCACGCGCCACGCCGATCTAGTTCATATCTTGGCGGAGCCGTACGCGCTCAGCGCGCTGCTGACGCCAAAGCCGCTGATCGTCACAGCGCATGGCACTTATCTGCCACAGACAGCACAGCGCAAAGTCTTTGGCGCATCTTATCGTCACCTCTATCGCCGCGCTCGGATCATCTGTGTGAGCCGCTACACTGAGCGCCGCGTGCGCGCTGTGTTGCCGCAAGCGCAGACGCAAGTCATCCCTAATGGCGTCGATCTGGCCCGTTTCGCTCGGCCAGCCAGCGCAGCTGTGTCCAAGCGCGCGCCGACTGTCCTCTCGGTCGGTCAGATCAAGCCGCGCAAAGGCTTCTTGGAGATCGTGGAAGCCATGGCCCTTGTGCGCGCGCAAATTCCTGAAGCTGAGGCAGTTTTCATCGGCGATCCACAAGGCGATCCGCGCTATGTGGCGCGCCTGCGCGAGCGTATCGCCGCGCTCGGCTTGCAAGAGGCCGTTCGGCTACTCGGCCGTTTGCCTGAGCCTGAACTGTTGGCTTGGTACGCTGCCGCTGACGTTTTCGCGCTGCACTCGCTCAATCAGGGGGAGAGCTTTGAAGGCTTCGGCTTAGTCTACCTTGAGGCAAGCGCAGCAGGCTTGCCTGTGGTCGGCACGCGCGATTGTGGCGCTGAGGATGCCATTCGCCATGGCGAGACGGGCTTCCTTGTATCGCAGGGCGATGTGCCAGGCTTGGCAGAGGCCTTAGTGCGCCTGCTGCGCGATTCTGAGCTGCGGAAGCGGCTCGGCGCAGCAGGGCGCGCCTTTGCTGCGCAGCACAGCTGGGAAGCGGCCGCGCAGCAAGTCCTGCAATGCTATCAGGACGCCTTCACATGACGCTGTAGATGATCTCGAACAGATTGTTGGCCTCGCCTGCTGGCCCTTCGTTGACCTCGTTGTTCAAGTCAACCACGATAGCATCCTTGAAATTAGTGCCCACATTCGGCACGCCTGTATAGCTGATGACAATCGTGGTCTGTTGCAGGCTTGCCAAGCCTGGCACGTTCACTGCGCCATAGACGCCTTGGAAGGAAGCGGCCACAGCAAATGGCCCTGCGTTCACGCCGCCCTGATTGCGCACCGTGACCGTCACATTGAAGGGTGTGTTTCGATTGAGCGGATTCTGGCTCAAGAAGGCACTGACGACCACTAGGTCGGGATTGGGCGGCAGAGGCGGCGTGGGCGTCGCCACAGGTGTGCGCGTCGGCGGGATTGGCACGACGGGCAAGCTGCGCACGTTGCCAAAGATGCTCACTAAGTTGCTATCGCCTGTGATCCATGCCAATTGCCCTTGAAAGTTGAAGGTGAACCATGTGTAGGTGCTGTTAGCGCCCAGCAACTCGACCTTTGTGCCGCGTGGCAGGCGCCCGAGAGGCGGATCGTACTCGAGGCCTGGACCATAGCGCACGTTCACGAATTCGTTCAGCACAGTTAGCTCGACGAAAGCGGGTGTGGCGGTCACGACGATGGGCGGCGGTGGCGGCAAAGTCGGTTGAACGAGCGGTGGCGGCGCGATTAGCGTTGGTTGGAAGGCCTGCTCAGGCACGTTGGGCAAGCGTTGCCCTGCCTTGTAGCGCGTCAGCAGGCGTCCGCCACCTGTGGCATTTGTCTCAAAGACTACGACGTTCTGCGTTGTCTCGCCTGCGCCGAGGGACGGATCAAAAGTGCCTTGCAGCGAAGGCTGCGCCGCTAGCGTCTGCAATGCAGCGTAGAGCTGCGCGGGCTGCGCGCCTGCCAACGAAATTGCTGCTAGGACAGCATTGGCGGCATCGTAGGCTGCAGCAGCGATGCCATCCGGTGCCTCGCCAAAGGCCTCGATGTAGGCTCTGACGAATGCTACGCTCGTCGGCGAGGGATCGGAGAGCAGCCAATTGGTCACGCCGATCATCCCTGCCAAGGGCGCTGCGCCCAGCCCGTTGACGAAGGCGCGTTTATCGGCTTGGTCAGTCACAAAGCGCCCTGAGAAATTCGCTTGGCGCAGCGCTTGATACAGCCCAATCAGCTCCGAGACCTCGCCAAAAGCGACCACAGTATCGGGCTGCGACTGTAGCACCACTTGTGCCGCTGCAGAGACAGGCTGGTTTGGGTCTTGCAGGATCGGCGTAGCGGCAATCTGGCGCTGTGCAAGCGCCACTACCAGCGCCGCCGCTGCAGAGGCTGAGCCGACAGCGGTGCCTTGATAGATGGTGATCCTGCGTGCGTTGAAGGTGCCGACCAGCGCGTCCGCCAATGCTGTCATGCGCACTGAATCAGCGGCGCGGCTGCGGAAGCTGTTAGTCGCGATGCCAACTGTCACTTCGCTGTTGGTCGCCGCTGTGAAGAGCGGCGCGCCACCTGGCGGGCGATTGGCAATGGCTTGGGCAAAGCCTGGGCTATCAGGGCCGAAGATAGCGCTCACGCCAATTTGCTCCAAGCGGCTGATTGCCGCGATCACTTCTTCCTGCGTGCGCGCTTCGGCCACAGCAGGGCTAACGCCAACGCGCTGACCGTTCGGCAGGGCTACGCCGCCGCGCTGATTGACCTGCTCCAAAGCGAGCCGCACGCCGCGGAAGGTGCTGCTGTTCGGCGCGCCGATGATGCCGAAAATCACAGGTTGCCCTTGGGCAGAGATTGACAAAAGCGGCAAGCTGAGCGCGATTAGCGCCACACTGATCGCCACTAAAACAAGTCTCCTCATAGTCTTTTCCTCTCAGGGAATAAGCGCAGACGCTTTTGCTTATCATACCGCAAAAGCATGGCCAATGTTGCGCTGCTTGTGCCTCGCCTTCGATAAAGCTGCTTCTAGCCTCACTCAGCAGCGCCAGCAGCCGATGCCGCTTGAATGCGCCGCTATGTGGCTGATAGGCTAGGCCTCGAAGTGCGCGCATGCGCCAGGATATTTATTTAGGTGCTGCCGTTTTGGGCAAAGGGCTCTGCAGGAGCAGTCAATTCAGCTCAGCCGAATGCTGAGGGCAAGGCTGGGATCAGGAGCAGGCTGTGCTTCAACAAGATGCTTGGCATTCACTGCTGATGCTCTCAGGCCTAGCCATGCCGGCGCTTTGTGCAATTTGACCAAATACTTGACAAGCGCTTTATTTTGTTTTACAGTATTTGCAAGCGTTTGCAAGGCGCGGAGTCGAAAAAAGTGGCTCGACTTTTTG
>RFIM01000220.1 GCA_003695215.1 Chloroflexota bacterium | reverse complement strand
TTTCGAAGTCGAGTTTGGCAAGATGCCGCTCGTACAGCAGTTGGCCCAAGAGCGCGAGGCTGTGCTGCAAACCTTGCGCGACCTTGAATTCGATTATCAGACGGGTAAGCTTGCCCAAGCGGATTACCTGGCACAGCGCGAGGCGCTACTGCAACGCGGCGCGCAGCTCGCGCAACGCCTTGAGGCAGAGCGTGAAGCCGCGCTCGAGGCAGCCATTCGCGCCGCACGTCAACCGAGAACCGAACCTTGATACCTTCTATGCGCTCGTCCTTTCCTTTCCGTATCGCGCTTGGCGCCGCTTTGCTGTTGCTGCTCTCGGCTTGCACGAACCTGGCAGGCGAGCCGCCGATTATCCGCACCATGCCATTGCCAACCATCACACCGACGCCACAGCCGGATTTGGGCAGGCCGCCTGCTCGCGTCAATTTGGCGCGCGGCGCCGAGATTTTCGGCAGCGCGCAAGGCTGCGCCCAATGTCACGGCTTAGCAGGGCAATGGGACGGGCCCTCAGCAGCAGCCTTCGCTTGCCAGCCGCGCCTCGCCGACCCTGAAAATCGTGGCAAGACGCCGCTAGCATGGTTCGGCCTGACCACAAACGGCAATAACGGCACTGTCGCCTGCCTGATGCCGCCTTGGCGCGCGCGCCTGGATGAGCAAGCGCGCTGGGATGTGGTCAGCTTCGCCTATAGCTTGCGCTACACACCCGAGCAGATCGTGCGCGGCGGGCAAATCTGGGAGACGCGCTGCGCCGCTTGCCACGGCGCCGTCGGCAAAGGCCAGGCCAACGTGCCTGATCTGACTGAGCCTGCCTACCTGATCGCCAAGAGCGACGTCGCGCTCTTCCAGACGCTGACGCAGGGCTTGCCTAAGGTGCCGAATCACGTCTTCACCGACTTGAGCGAGACCGATCGCTACGCCGCCATTGCTTTTTTGCGCGCGCTCTCATGGGATTCAGCCGATCTGCTCTTGCAGCCACCTGACCAGCGCGTCGCTTATGTCGTGGCGCAAAATGCTGCGCCCGCGGCGACTGAAGAAGCAGCGCTGTCGCCCAGCCCAACGGCTGCAGCCAGCGCCCAGACTTTCAGCGTGCGCGGCGTCGTGCGCGCGCCCTCGCCGCTCGCCGAAGGACAGGCCATCACCTTGCGCGTGATCGCCCTTGGCGCCCACAGCCCGCGCGAGCTCGCCCGCTATCAGGCTGCCCTGCGCGCCGACCAGACCTTTGAATTTGAGGGCGTGCTGAAACAAAGCGGCGCAGTGTACATTGCCAGCGCTGAATACGATAGCGTCATGCAGTTCAGCCAGCCGCTTTTGCTGGGCGCAGAAGCGCCTGATGCGCTCAGCATCGAGCTGCCGCTCTTCCCTGTGAGCGCCGATCCCTCCAATGTGGTGATCGAGCTGCAGCGCCTCTTCGTGGACGTGATCGCGCCCAACCGAGCGCTAGTCCAAGCAGCAGCGCGCATCCGCAATCTCGGCGAGACGCTCTTCCTGACTGAAGAGCGCACTCAGGATAATCAACGCATTGCACTGACCTTTGAGCTGCCCGTCGGCGCGAGCGCCGTGCGCCTTGCAGCGGACTCAGCCACGCGTTTCCGCATCCTAGACGCTCACACGCCGCAGCCGCGCTTGGTTAGCATCGCGCCCTTGCAACCATCCGAAGTCGCCCTGCTGCAATTCAGCTATGAGCTGCCCTTTGCTGCAGCCAATATCCTGATCAATCAGCCGAACCGCTATCGTATCAACGCGCTTGTGGTGAACGTGCCACAAGCCAGCGGCGCCCAGATCAGCGATCCGCGCTTCAGCCGCGACGAGCCTGTTGTGCTTGAGAGCGGTAGCTACGATACCTACGCACTGCGCGAGCCGCTCGCGGCGAATGCCAACATCACCATCAGCGTGGCGCTCGGCGCGATCGGCGCTTCCTCAGCTGATCTCGCTCTGGTCATCTTGATCTTCGGCGCGTTAGTTGCCCTGCTTGGCACGCTCGGCGCGCTTTGGTGGCTGCATCGGCGCGATATGCCTGCGCCTGTGGCCAAAGGCGAGAGCGCAGCGCTGATCGCGCAAATCGCAGCGCTGGACGCGCAGTTTGAACGTGGCGAGATCGCTGCTGAGGCCTACCAAGCCCGCCGCGCCGCGCTCAAGGCGGCTTTGGCCCGCTTGACCGATCCCGCATCCAAGAAAGAGTGAGCTTGCTATGTTTGACGATCCTGAGAGGAACACAACGCCGCCGAAACCTGAGCCTTCAGCGGCGCCTAAGAGGCCGATCAATTGGCAGCGCTTGTTCAGCTACTTGGCGCCACATCGAGCGCGCTTGGCGCTCGCCATCTTCAGCCTGCTCTTCGCCACTGGCCTCGGCTTGATTTTCCCGCTGGTGATCGCCGATTTGCTCGGCGCTGTGCTGGCGCAACAAGGCTACGAAGCGCTCAACGCGCTCACGCTGACTTTAGTCGGCTTATTTTTTGCCCAAGCATTCCTGACCTTCGTCCAAAACTATAATCTCGCCTATATCGGCGAGAAAATCGTCTTTCGGCTGCGTAATCAGCTTTATGCACATATCCAGCGCCTTTCGCTTGAATTTTTCGTCTTGCGGCGCGTTGGCGAGATTCTCTCCCGCCTGAGCAGCGACGTGAACCTTGTGCGCACGCTGCTGACAACCAACATCACGTCGCTCTTGAGCAATGTGTTGGCGCTCGTCGGCTCGATCGCGATCGTCTTCGTGCTCAATCCTGCGCTTACGCTCTTTATCTTGGTTTTGATACCATCCTTGTTCGTGGTCGCTATCGTCTTTGGCAGGCCGCTGCAGCGGCTCTCGACGCGCTATCAGGATGAGCTGGCTGCTGCTAGCGCCGACGCCCAAGAGGCGATTCAGGGCGTGCGCATCGTCAAGAGCTTCGTGCGCGAGGATTATGAGATCGAGCGCTACTATCGCGGCACGGAGAAGACCTTCAAGACGGCGCTGCGCTTGACGCTGTATCGCGCTGCCTTTGGCGCGCTGATGGCCTTTCTCGGCTTTGGCTCTTTAGCGGCGATCTTGTGGTTCGGCGGGCGCGAGGTCATCGAAGGGCGCCTGACCTTGCCTGTGATCAGCAGCTTCTTGATCTATGGCGTCTCAATCGCAGCCAATCTGGGCGGCTTAGCGAGCTTTTACGCCGAGCTGCGCAGCACTCTGGGCGGCGTGCGGCGCGTCTTCGAGGCGCTAGATACGCAATCCACTGTCGTGGATGCGCCTCAGGCGATCTCGATCAGCACAACAAGTGGGCATATCAAGTTTGAGAATGTCTCGTTCGCTTACGAAGATGGCATTGAAGTGCTGAAGGATATCTCATTCGAGGTAGCAAGCGGCGAGATCGTGGCGCTGGTCGGGCCGAGCGGCAGCGGCAAGACGACGATTGTTAACTTGATTCCGCGCTTCTACGATCCAAGCGCAGGCACAATTTACCTTGATGGACGCGACATTCGCACCATCAGCCAAGCCAGCCTGCGCGCTCAGATCGGCATCGTGCCACAAGAGACGACGCTCTTCAGCGGAAGCGTGCGCGAGAACATTCGCTACGGCCGCTTGGATGCAGACGAAGCAGCGATCATCGCAGCCGCAAAAGCCGCTAACGCGCACGATTTCATCATGGCTCTGCCAAAAGGCTACGATACAGAAGTCGGCGAGCGCGGCGTGAAGCTGAGTGGCGGGCAGCGTCAGCGCGTCGCCATTGCGCGCGCTATCCTGAAAGACCCGCGCATCCTGCTGCTGGACGAGGCGACTAGCGCGCTCGATAACGAGTCCGAGCGCCTGGTGCAAGAAGCGCTGGATCGGCTGATGCAAGGGCGCACCACGCTCATCGTGGCACATCGCCTGAGCACGATCAAGATCGCTAGCAGGATCATCGTGCTGGAGAGCGGCAGGATTGTCGAGATGGGAACACACGATCAGCTCATGGCGCTAGACGGCTTGTACGCGCGGCTGTACAACATGCAGTTCCGCTTGCCTGAGCAGACCGCCGCGCTGCTCTCAGAGCCGTTGCACTACGATGAGCAGCCAACGCTCAGCGATAGTCAGCGCCCGAACGCAGCACGGCTCGGCATTTTGAGCACCTTGGGCAGGCGCACTAAAACTGAATAGCGCGGCGCAAGACAAATTGGCTGAGATCGGTTATGCTTGAGCCATCATAGCCGCTGAACAGGATGTGAAAGCCATGGCAAAAATCCTTGTAGTCGAAGATATCCCTGACACGCGTCAGATGATGGTTGACCTGCTCGAGAACTTAGGTCATACCGCCCTAGAAGCGCAAGATGGCTTAGATGGCGTGCGTGTAGCGCTCTCAGATCGCCCCGACCTGATCCTGCTCGACCTGATGATGCCGACTGCCTCAGGCGACTCAGCCCTCAGCTTCATGCGCGGCACGCCCGAACTCGCCAATATTCCAATCATTGTCGTCTCGGCGCACCCTGATATCGAGCTGATCGCCACGCAGCTCGGCGCCAACGCATGGCTCAGCAAGCCCGTGATATACGATGATCTGCGCCGCCTCATCAACGAGATACTCTCTCAAGCCTCAGCCAGTTCCAGCAACGGCTGATTGCGCTGCACAACCTCGCCCGCGCTGCACAACAGACGCGCCACGCGCCCATCGTGCGGCGCGGTCACACGAATCTCCATCTTCATCGCTTCCAGCAACACCAACGGCTGGCCACGCTTGACCCAATCGCCTTCTGAGACCAGCACGCGCACAACTTGCCCGTGCATGGCAGCACTCAGGCTAGCTGGGCCGCCCTCAGCCGATCGGCGGCGATTGCTCGGCTTAGCCAGGCTCAACTTGAAGAGTTGACCGTTCAGGGCAATGTGCAGCGTCTTGCCATCGCGTCCGATGTACGCCGTCAGCACCTGATCGCCATGCCTGAAGACCAACTCGCCGCTTGCGGCGCGCACTAGCTCTATCAGATAAGTCCGCTCGCCAATGCGGACGCGAAAGCTCGCGCCGTCACGCTCAGCGTGCACGCGATGCAGGCTTTGCCCGTGCTCAAAGCGAAACTCCATGCCCTACGCTCCTATGCGGAAACTATCAGGACGCGCCCAGGGACTGAATGGATCGGACTCAGCGCTCGAGGCGCTAGCGCTCGGCGCGTCGCTCTGCAAGAGCAGACTTAGCGCGGCGGCGATTAGGGCAGCCTCGGGCAAGGCAGCCGAAGGTGGCCGCCAATCGGCGAAGGCGCGCTCGATCAGGCGCGTGGTCGTCTCGCCATTGACGAAATCAGGATGCGCTAAGACATCGCGCAGGAAGGCGATGTTGGTAGTGACGCCGAGGATGACGTAGGCAGCTAGCGCGGCATCAAGGCGGCGAATCGCCTCAGGGCGCGTGCGCGCATGCGCGATCAGCTTGGCGATCATCGGATCGTAGTGAATGCTGATCGAATCGCCTGTACGCACGCCGCTATCCACGCGGATGTTAGGCGCGCTCGGCGGCAGGACGCACAGCAGCTCACCTGTGGCAGGCAGGAAATTATCGGCAGGGTCCTCAGCGTAGATGCGGCACTCAATGGCGTGCCCGCGTTGATACAAATCCGCCTGGCTGAAGGGCAGCGGCTCGCCTGCAGCAATGCGGATTTGCATCTGCACTAGGTCGACGTCCGTCACAGCTTCAGTGACAGGATGCTCGACCTGAAGGCGCGTGTTCATCTCCAGGAAGAAGAATTCGCCCGTCTCAGCATCCACGATGAACTCGACCGTGCCTGCGTTGGTGTAATTGACGCTCTGGGCAGCGCGCAAGGCTGCGGCGCACATAGCCGCGCGCAGCTCAGGCCGCTTTTCAAGGTAAGGCGAAGGCGACTCCTCGATGATCTTCTGGTGGCGGCGCTGGATCGAGCATTCGCGCTCGAACAAATGCACCATATTGCCGTGCTGATCAGCCAGAATTTGCACTTCGATATGGCGGGCCGTCTCAATGAATCGCTCTAAGAACAGGCGATTGTCGGCGAATGCCTTGCCTGCCTCGCGCGCTGCTGCTTCGAGCGCCTCGGGCAGTTCAGCGGCTGCGCGCACCACGCGCATGCCTTTGCCGCCGCCGCCTGCTGCCGCCTTCACTAGCAGCGGATAGCCAAGCTGGTCAGCGGCGCGCTGGAAATCCGCCTGCAAGCCTTGCCCATCATAGCTGGGCAAGGTCGGCACGCCGAAGGCGCGCACGCGCGCTAGGGCTTCTGTCTTCAAGCCCATAGCGCGGATCGCCTCAGGCGTCGGCCCGATGAAAGTCAAGCCCGCGTCGCGTACCATCTGGGCAAAGGCTGCATTCTCGGAGAGAAAACCGAAAGCTGGATGGATCGCCTGGCAGTCAGTGCGGCGGGCCGCCTCGATGATTCGCTCGGCGCGCAAGTAGGATTCGCTCGGCGCGGCTGAGCCGATCAGCACAGCCTGATCGGCGAGCTGTACAGCTAGCGAATTGGCGTCCGCTTCTGAGTAAACCACGACGGTTTGAATGTCAAGCTCGCGGCAGGCGCGGATGATGCGCACGGCGATCTCGCCGCGGTTGGCGATCAGGATGCGCCTGAACATGGCTAATCTCCTGTGGCAGGCACGGGTGTTGCGCCTTCAGCCGCCTGAGTCGCCGCTGTCTCAGCTTTTGGTGCGGCATCCTCAAAGGTGATGACGCGGAAAGTCTCAGCGTATTCGAATTCCAAGCCTCTGGCGCGCTCAGCGGCCCAAGCTTTCAGGCTCTCGCTCGGATCCCAGTCGCCTATTTGGCTCTTGTGTGCCTTGAGCGCGGCGATCTTGAGATCGATTGTGCTGCTGATATCGACGTAGGTCAGGTTATCGCTGCGCTCCCAAGTCATCACGAATACCTTGTAGACTTTGTGTGCGCTCAGGCCTTCCTCAGCCAATTCCTCGAACAAATTGGGCTGACCTGCTGCAGGGAAGATCGCGTCCAGCGCAGCGAGCGCTGCAGCGCGATGATCGGGATGATTGATGTAGCCATCACCTGCCCACAGCACTTGCGGATCGCCACAAATGACTGCGTCAGGCTTGAAGCGGCGAATCTCGCGCACTAGCTTCTTACGCAAGGCCAGAGTCGCCTCAAGCATGCCGTCAGGCTCGCGCAGGAAGACGACCTCTTGCACGCCAAGGATCGCGGCTGCTGCGCGCTGTTCAGCCTCGCGGATTTCAGCGGCGCGCGCTTTGGTCATGCCTGGCTCAGCAATGCCGACATCGCCGCTGGTGCACAACACATAACACACCTGTGTGCCTTCGCGCACCCAGCGTGCGACCGTGCCTGCGCAGGAGAATTCGATATCATCGGGATGCGCCACAATGACCATAGCGCGTTTGGGAATGTAAAGACGTGCCATAGATGCTAACTCCTTGTTAGGGTGAATAGCGTCATTCGATGCGGAAAGTGGCGCGCGCGGCGATGACGTCGCTCATGCCGAGATATAAGCGAATTTCATAGTTGCCTGCAGGGAAGCCTTCGGCCTGCCCGAAGAAGAAGAGCATCTGCCCTTCAGAGCGCAAGCCCCACAAATAGCTGGCTGATTGCATCAGTGTGCCGTTGTGCCACAGCTCGCGCCGCCACAGCACGCCATTCTGCAAATTTTCGGCGCGCACGGCGAAGTATAGGCGTGTGACGGGCGACTCGAAAGGCGGCCGCGCGCCCACGATCTGACCTGTGGCGTCCAAGCGTGTGCCGAGCGCCGTGATGCGCAGGCGCGCTCCTGCGTTTGGCGTCACGCTGGATTGAAGGCGCGGCGCGCTCAGGAGCGCGAGCGGGATCAGAGTCGGGCTAGGCGTGGCCGTCGGCGTGAAGGTGAGCGTCGGCGTTGGCGTCAAGGTCGCAGTTGGCGTCGCGGTCGCTGTGAAAGTCAGCGTCGGTGTCGCAGTTGCAGTCTCAGTTGGCGTGGCAGTCGCCGTGAAACTTGGCGTGAAAGTCAGCGTCGGCGCGGCCGTGAAAGGCAAGGCGAGGCGCGTGCGCGTCAGGTCAGGCGTCTCAGTGATACTGGCGAAAGGCGCGGTCTCGGCTGTCGGCACAGGCAGCGTGGGCAGTGATGTCGCGCTCGGCGCAAGTGTCTCTGTGGCCGTGAAGCTCGGCTCAGGCGTCGTTGTGGCGCTCGGCATGGCGATCGCGGTTCTGGGCAAGCCTTCTGGGAAAGCCAGCCAGGTAGCGAGCGCTGTTGTCGTCCATAGCAGCATGCCCATGACGCTTGTGATGAGCGACCAGACGAAGAAACGGAAGCCTGCCTGCCCAGCAGCGCGACGCTGCCGCCAATAGGCGTTCTGGCGGCTGCGGCGGAACATCGCTATCGAGAGCGCAAACAACAGCGCGCCCAAGCCGAGCAGAACGGCGACTGCAATCGGCACTACTGTGTGTAAGCGCTCAATGGTCGTCACACGCTGATCCTCTCTATCTCTGCGCTCAGATTGTACCACAGCGCCTCAGGCTGCCCAAATGCCGCTTTTGCGCTACAATAAGCCTAGATCATCCAACTAGTTATTCAAGCTGAGGCAATTTTGGCGACGCAAGAGGCGCTTCGTGAGAAGTATCAGCGCATCAGCGCAAAGTTGATCGCGCTTTACGGCAGGCCTGAATGGAAGCCGCGCTATGCGCCCGTGGACGAGCTCGTGGATTGCATCCTGAGCCAAAGCACGACGGATGCTAACCGCGATCGCGCCTTCGCCGCGCTCAAGGCGCGCTTCCCCGACTGGGAAAGCGTGCGCGACGCGCCTGTAGAAGCCCTGATCGAGGCCATCCGCCCTGCAGGCTTGGCCAACCAGAAGGCACCGCGTATTCAGAACGCCCTGCGCTACATCACTCGCGAGCGTGGCAGCATCACCCTCGACTTCCTGGCAACTATGGACGCCGAGTCCGCCAAAAAGTGGCTGACAGGCATTGATGGCGTCGGCCCGAAGACCGCGGCGATTGTGCTGTGCTTCGCCTTCGGCAAGCCCGCTTTCCCTGTTGATACCCACGTCTACCGCGTCAGCCAAAGGCTCGGCTTGATTGGCGAGAAGGTCAGCGCTGAGGCAGCACATGCCGCGCTAGAAGCTATCATCCCGCCTGAGGACTACTATCCCGCTCATCTGAACCTGATCGCCCACGGACGGGCGCTCTGCCATGCGCGCAAGCCACGCTGCGAACTCTGCCCGCTGACTGACGAGTGCCTGTACTTCCAGATGGCTCAGCAGCCTGATACGCATGCGTTGCGCCGCGCTCCAAACAAAGGAACTGGCTTGTGACTGAACAAACTTCTAATCCACGCGATCTTGACTCTGCCTTAACCAGTGCGCGCCAAACGTTGGCGATTCTGCGCAGCCAAGCTCAAAGCAGGCGCATGGATGCCGCTTTCTTCGAAAGCCGCCTGAAGAGCGTCGAGGACGTTCTGGAGAAATTAGCCGCCGATCGCCTGAAAAGCAGCCAGCA
>RFIM01000219.1 GCA_003695215.1 Chloroflexota bacterium | reverse complement strand
TTGATGCGCTTGCCTGACGAACGTTGGCTCTACATCGGCGCTCAAGCTGAGGCCCAGTTCTTCCGCGCTTACGAATCGAGCGTCTTCCTGCCCGTCGTCAATTCGATCCGCCTGCTGCAGCCTTAGACCATGCGCCTGTTGCATCTCTCGCTCACAAATTTCCGCAGCTACGCGCGCCTGGAGCTGCCCATGCCCGAAGGCATGGTCCTGCTGTGTGGTGCCAATGCGCAAGGCAAGACTAGCCTGCTGGAAGCGATTTACTACCTGGCCACAGGGCGCTCGCCTTGGACGACTTCCGATCGCCAGCTGCTGAATTGGCGCGCCGAGAGCGAAATCCTGCCCTTCATCCGCATCAGCGCTGAGCTATGCAGCCGCCACAGCGACCTGACGCGCCTAGATATCACCATCTACAAAGAGAACGAAAACGGCGCCTTCCGCAAGGAAATCCGTGTGAACGGCGCTAGAAAGCGCGTGCTGGACTTAATGGGCATCCTGAATGTAGTGCTGTTCCTGCCACAGGATTTGGCGCTCATCGAAGGCGCGCCTGTGGATCGACGTCGCTACCTGAACATCGCGCTCGCTCAGACCGATCCGCGCTACGCGGCTGCGCTCCAAACCTTCGACAAAGCCTTGACGCAGCGCAACGCGCTCTTGCGCCAAATCGCCGAGCAACGCGCTAAGCCACGCGAACTTGCCTACTGGGACGAGCAGTTCGTTGAGTCTGGCAGCGTGCTGATTGCCGGCAGGCAGCGCCTTCTGCGCGACCTAGAGCTTTTGGCCGCTGATATTCATCGCCAACTGACCGACGATACAGAGCGCTTGACGCTGCACTACCTGCCAGGCTTCACGCCGACGGCGCGCAACGACGGTCAGCTGGCCTTCAACGTGCCAGGCTTAGATTTGCATCACTTGTTGGCGCCGAACGAGATCGCGCCGCAGCTGCGCAAGGCCCTGGCGCAGAATCAGCGCGAGGAAATCGCGCGCGGCATCACCCTGATCGGCCCGCAACGCGACGAACTGCGCTTTTTGGTCAACGGGCGCGATCTAGGCTTGTACGGCTCGCGCGGCCAGGCGCGCACAGCCGTCTTGGCGCTGAAGTTGGCAGAGCAAGCCTGGATGCGCCAAGTGACGCAAGATGAGCCTGTGCTGCTATTGGATGAATTCATCGCAGAGCTGGATGCACAACGGCGCGCCTTCCTGCTGGAGCGCATTCAAACAGCTTCGCAAGCGCTGCTGACCACAACCGAGCCTGAGATGTTCACGCCTGCCTTCTTGCAAAAAGCGGCAATTTGGCAGGTGCGCAGCGGGCAAATCCTGCCTACACCCTAGTTCTTTGCGCGTGGAATGCCGATTGTGAAAGTCGAGCCTTCGCTCGGCACGCTGCGCACATTGATGGTACCGCCGTGCAGCTCCACAATGCCCTTGACAATCGCCAAGCCTGCGCCCGTGCCTTGATCTTCGAACCGACGTCGGTCAACTTGGTAAAACAGCTCGAAAATGTGCGGTATCTCCTCAGCTGGGATGCCGCGCCCGCGATCGGTCACGTGGAAATAAACATAGCGCTCATCATATGAGGCCGAAAGCGTGACTTCAGCATTCGGCTTATCGCTGAACTTGATGGCGTTATCCAGCAGGCGTATCAGCACAACTTTCAGGTACTCGGCATCGCCGATCAGCGGCGGCAAAGCCTCTGGCAACACAACTTGCAACCTGACATTCAAGGTCTCCAGCGCTTGCCGCACACTCTCCTGCGCGGCGCTGAAAATGCTCGCCACATCGGTGATCGGGCGCTTGCGCCAAGCGAAAGTCGCCGCCACCTCGCCTGTCTCCAGCTCGACCAGCAAGACGAAGTTCTCCACCAGGCGGCGCAAGCGCTGCGCGCCGCTGTTCACGCCGTTCAAGAATTCCTTGATCTCCGCGAGCGACATATTCGATACGTCGCTCTCCAGCAAATCGGAGTAGGCGACGACGTACGTCAGTGGCGTGCGAAACTCGTGGTGAATCACGCTCAAGATGCGCCGCTTGATATCTGTCAAGCGCGATTCTTGGGTCTGGCGCAGCTGGCGATGCCGCCGCAACTTCGAGGCAATGCGCACGACCAAGTCCTCAGCCTCAAATGGCTTGATCACGTAGTCATCAGCGCCCAATAAGCGCCCTTCGCGCACATCTTCCTTCTCGCCCTTTGCCGTCAGAAAGATGAAGGGAATATCCACCCACCTCGGATTGTTCTGCACAGCTTCCAGGAACTGGTAGCCGTTCATCTCGGGCATCATGATATCGGAGATGATCAGATCGGGCGGCTTCGGGCTGCTCTGTAGGACGCGCAAACCTTCCAAGCCGTTGGTGGCGGTCAGAATCTGATAGCCTTGCAATTCGAGCATGTCTCGAATGCCTTCCATGAGCGGCTGATCATCTTCCAAGACCAAAATAGTCGCTGTCATTTGACACATCTCCCGTAGGTATTTACGATTGTCCTTCATGCGCGCCTGTAAGATATTATAATGCCAAGTGGCGCGGCACAGCGCATTTATCAAGGTCTTCTCTAGGTCTGTGATACCTTCGAGTCATCAACGGGCCTCAGGCTGCGCTGAGCAGCTATCTGTTCAACCTTACAATTGGCAAAATGCCAATGCGCTGTACAATTGTGCGGCGGTCGTCCGATCTTCACACAAAGGAAGTTCCTTTTATGCGCCGTTTACTAGTCGTTTTACTGGCTCTCAGCCTCGCTTTTGCCTTTGCCATTCAGATGCCTGCGCAGGCACAAAGCAACGCTCTGATCGTGGCTGGGCGCTTCACTGACGTGATCACGCTTGATCCTGGACGCGCCTTCGAGACTACGAACTTGATCGTCCATCATGCGACCTACGAAACGCTGCTCAACATCAACGCCGACGATCTCTCGAAAATCGTGCCAGGCTTGGCTGAGAGCTACAGCATTTCAGAAGATGGCTTAGAATATACCTTTGTCTTGAATCCGAACGCGAAGTTTGCCAGCGGCAATCCCGTCACAGCTGAGGATGTGCGCTTCTCCTGGACGCGCTTGCTCAACCTCAAGGGCAATCCTTCATCTTACCTGACCGACTTCGGCTTCAAGAGCATCGAAGTGGTGGACGATCGCACTGTCAAGGTGACGCTTGAGTCGCCACAGCCTGCTTTCGCCAGCGTAGTGACGGCGCCGGCCCTCAGCATTTTGGAGAAGGCAGTCGTGGTTGCCAATGGCGGCACTGACGCGCCTGACGCCGACCAAACCGACGCGGCTAAGGACTGGCTCGATCAGAACTCGGCTGGCTCGGGCCCGTTCATCTTGAAGCGCTGGTCGCCCAATAGCGAGATCGTCATGGTGCGCAACGAGAACTACTGGCGCGGCCCGGTGGCCTTGGAAGGCATCACTTTGCGCGTGACCAACGACGCAGCCAGCGCGCTGCAGCTGGTGGCGCGTGGCGATGCCGATATCGCGCTCGGTGTGGATGCCGATACAGCCGAACAAGCGCGCAACAATGCCGAGCTCAAGCTCAACATCGGTCAGACGCTCAACTTGCTGTACTTGGGCATCTCGCCTAGCGATTACTTCAATTTGCCGATCAGCGATGCGCGCGTGCGCCAAGCCATTGCCCATGCCATTGACTATGATGGCATAATCGCCTTGACGGGTGGCTTTGCTGATCGTCCGGCGGCGATGTTGCCGCTCGGCATTGCCGGCTCTGATCCGAGCCTGCGCTACACGCGCGACTTGGAAAAGGCGAAAACGCTCCTGGCAGAGGCCGGCCACGGCAATGGCTTCTCGATGAAGCTGCATATCGGCGGCGGCTCGACGGCAGGCGTGCCGCGTGAAGTCATCGCCGCGAAGATTCAAGCCGATCTCGCCGAAGTCGGCATTCAGCTGGAGATCGATCAGCAGACCACGGCGAACTTCCTGACGGCTTTCCGCGCTCAGGAACTGCCAATGGTCATCAGCGCTTGGACGCCCGACTATCTTGATGCGACCATGTGGACAGCCTTCTTCAGCAAGGCGGATAGCGGCGTCTCGCGGCGCTTGCGCATGGACATCCCGAAAATTGCCGAGCTGGCCGATCAAATCGCTGCTGAGCGCGATCCAATGGTGCGCGAGCGCCTGCTGACTGAGTATGTCAAGGCGCACGTCGAGGCGGCCGTCTTCATTCCGCTGCTGCAAGAGCAGTATATCGACGTGCTGCGCAGCAACATCCAAGGCTACGTCTTCCATCCAGTCTACCTGACCGAGTTCGCAGGCGTCAGCAAGTAACTTCCGCTCTATCTGCGCAGAGATGGGCAGTTGCCCATCTCTGCGCCCTTGAGGCACGACATGTCGCTCGTCCGCTATATCGTCCGCCGCCTGATCCTGACCATACCGATGTTGTTCGGGATCACGCTGGTGCTGTTTTTGATCTACAACCTTGTGCAGGTCGATCCGCTCGTGATGATCATCGGCGAGCGCGCCATGGATAATCCACAATTGGTCGAAGCGGCGATCCGCAAGTGGGGCCTAGATCGGCCTGTCTGGGAGCAGTATCTCACCTACCTGACTAACATTTTGCGCGGCGATCTGGGCACATCCTTCCTGACGCGCCGTCCGGTGTTAGACGATCTGCGCACGCACCTGCCCGCCACAGTCGAGCTGGCGGTCAGCTCCCTGCTTTTCGCCGTGCTTCTCGGCATCCCGCTTGGAGTCCTGGCGGGCGTGTATTTTGGCAGCTTATTCGATCGCTCAGTTTGGTTCATCTCGCTCCTGAATGGATCGTTGCCGCCGTTCTGGACGGGCCTGATCTTCCTGTTCGTGTTCTACTACTCGCTGGGCATCACACCTGGGCCTGGGCGCTTTCCGCCGCGCATGGAACGTCCGCCTGTCTTCAGCGGCTTGCTGACGCTCGATTCGCTCATCGCAGGCGATATGGCAGCCTTCGGCGGCGCGCTCAGCCATTTGATCCTGCCGACCGTGATCTTAGGTGGCTTCACTTTGGCGCTAGTGCTGCGCGTGACGCGCGCCGCTATTGTGGAGGAAATGCGCCGCGAGTATATCCGCACGGCGCGCAGCAAAGGCTTGGCCGAGCGCCTTGTGGTGGTGCGCCACGCCCTGCGCAATGCGCTCCTGCCGTTGGTGACCATCATCGGCTTGGCCTTTGCAGGCTTGCTGAGCGGCGCTGTGATGACCGAGACGGTTTTCGATTGGGCAGGCATTGGCCAATATTTAGTGCGCGCCGCTGCCAGCTTGGACTACCCTGCCATTCAGGGCGGCACGTTGCTGATCGCCGTCATTTACGTCGTCGTCAACCTGTGCGTGGATATTTTATACAGCGTTTTGGATCCGAGAGTGCGGCATGGCTAATTCGCTCAGCATAAGCGCAGCCGAAGGCTTGCCACGGCGCACCTGGCGGCGCGATCTGCTCAAGCACATGCGGCGCTATCCGTCTTTGTGGCTTGGCAGCAGCCTTCTGGGCCTGTTTGGGCTGCTGATCGCTTTTGCGCCGCTCATCGCGCGCTATCCGCCCAATCAACAGAATCTGGCGATGCGCCTGAAGCCGCCTTCAGCTGAGCATCTCTTCGGTACGGACGAGCTAGGGCGCGATATTTTCAGCCGCGTGCTGCATGGCGGGCAAATTTCTCTGCCTGCGGCGCTAATCGTCGTAACGATCTCGCTGACAATCGGCGGATTGCTGGGCGCTTTTGCGGGCTTCTTTGGCGGCTTCATCGACGACCTGATCATGCGCATCGCCGATGTCACGCTCGCCTTTCCAGCGGTCGTCCTGGCACTGGCCATCTCTGCGCTGCTCGGCCCGAGCCTGAACAACGCCATTCTAGCGGCGTGTGTGGTCTTATGGCCTGAGTACGCGCGCCTGATCCGCTCGCAGGTGATCGTGGCGCGCACCTTCGAATATGTCACAGCGGCGCGGTCATTGGGCAGGCGTGAGGTCGGCATTCTGCTGCGGCATGTGCTGCCCAACACCTGGACGCCGATCCTGATCAAGGCGGCGCTAGACGTGGGCAGCATCATCTTGCTGGTCTCAGCGTTAAGTTTCATCGGGCTGGGCGTCCGACCGCCGACGGCTGAGTGGGGCTCTATGGTGGCGCTAGGGCGCACTAAATTCTACCAGTGGTGGGTGGCAACTTTTCCGGGCCTAGCGATCTTGGTCTCGATTCTGGCCTGCAACCTGATCAGCGAAGGGCTGCGCAATTGGCTCGATCCGCGCACATAGCGGCACAGCTGGATAGGCACTCAGCAGAGCCGCTCTACCGTCAATTAGCGCGCACGCTGCGCGAGCGCATCGCTGAGGGCGCTTTGCGCGTCGGCGATAAATTGCCGCCTAGCCGCGTTTTGGCCGCACAGCTAGGCGTGAGCCGCATGTGCGTGGTGAACGCCTATGCTGAGCTGCTGAACGAAGGCCTCTTGGCGGCTTCGCCTGGGCGCGGCACCTTTGTCGCTAGCGCGTTTGGCGCGGCGCCTGAGAACAGCGCCTTGCCTTCCATCGCCGCCAATCCATCAGCAGGCACGCTGCCCGCCGACTCAGTGATCGCCTTCAGTGGCGGCGCGCCCGCTGAAGAATTCTTGCCTGTGGCGGCGATTCGGCGCGCCATCGAAGCTGTGCTAGAGCGCGACGGCGCTGCAGCAGTCGCCTACGAAGAGACAGAAGGCTATCCGCCTTTGCGCGCTGCTGTGGCACAGCACCTGGCATCGCTGGGCATTCGCACAGCTGCTGAGAACGTCTTGATCACAGGCGGCTGCCAGCAGGCCCTGGATTTGGCTGTGCAAGCGCTGCTCAACGAAGGTGATACGCTGCTGACGACCAATCCAACTTATTTAGGAATTCTGGATATTGCGCGCATTCGGCGCTTGCGCGTGGTCGGCGTGCCCGTGGACGCGCAAGGCTTGCGCACTGAGCTGCTCGACTCAGCCCTTGTGGCTTACCGTCCGCACCTGATCTACATCGCGCCCACTCACCACAATCCGACGGGCAGCGTGATGCCACTGCACCGAAGGCGCGTCTTGCTGCGCATTGCGGCAGCCGCGGATGTTCCAATTCTAGAAGATGGCGTCTATCACGAGCTCAGCTACGGCGATGAGCCGCCGCCGCCGCTCAAGGCGCTGGATGAATATGGCATTGTTGTCCATGCCAACGGCTTCTCAAAGATCGTCCTGCCTGGTACGCGCATCGGCTACCTGATCGTGGAAGGCGGCTTGAGAGCGCGCATTTTACGCGTGAAGCAGGCTGCAGATATCTGCACGCCGAGCCTGAATCAGCGTGCCATGCACCATTTCTTGGTCAGCGGCGCGCTCAGCGGTCATTTGGATCGGGTGCGGCGCGCTTGCCAGCAGCGGCGCGATGCAGCGCTCAAAGCGGCACAGCGCCACCTGCCAAGCGGCACGCGTTGGTCGGCGCCTTCAGGCGGCGTGTATTTGTGGATTGAATTGCCGCAACACGGCGTCACGGCCGCGCAACTCTATCCTATCGCGCTGCAGCACGGCGTGAGCTTCGCCATTGGCTCGGAATTCTTTGTGGGCGAGAGCGATCCGAGCGCAGCTTACTTCATCCGAGTGAACTTCGCGCAGCAGCCGCCATTGCGCATTGAAGAAGGCATGAGACGGCTCGGCGCAGCCTGGCGCGCTGCCTCTCAACAGCTCTAGCAGCTGATGTAGTCCCCTCAAAAGCTGAGCGCTATATTTACTCAAAGCTTGAGCACTGCCTATCGTCGGTCCGCAGGGCAGCAAGCTTAGCGCTAGCTTAGAATTCTGATCGCTCGACATCTCAGCTTGAACATTCCTGCCCGCATGAGTTTTATTCCCCAAAAAATTAGGGTAAATTGATTGCTTAGCAAAGCTGCACACTTGCATTCAGTAAAGATACAAAATTTGCCCACGCGCGCGGATAAAAAGCTATTTAGACTCAGTTTATGATAAAGCCATAACATAAGGAATTCATAGGTAGCTTAAGCCATGGACGAATCAGAGGTCAGGTATATAGACGACTGCGTGTACTTTGAGTTAATCTCAGATTTTTGCATTGATATTATTGCATTATTTCTTTTGATGTGCGCAGAATCTAACAATATTGATCTGATTATTAAATTTAGCTACACAACTTGTAATTTAAACATTTCTATAATAATTAGTAGACCTAACAAGGTATCTGTATTACCAATCCGATTAATAGATGCGTATCTAAGTGCTCTTGGCTGTCCTGACGAGCGATGGTTCATCAACAGGCTGCGGGATCGCATTTTGAAGCTGAGAAGCGAGGATAGGCTCAAATGCATGAAAGCTATTTCTGAGAAGACGATGCACTCGTATCAGCAGGCTGCCATTGAAACATCCTTGAGGATACTGGCTGCCGAGGAACACCTGTCGCTCAACGGCCCGGAGTTCAAGGTGCTGCACAAGATGGCGGAGATTTTCGAATTGCCTGAAGCCGTGTTTGACGACTTCGTCAACAAGTACTTTTCCGATTAGCGCATAAGCCGACTGCGCCTATGCTTTCGTGGCACGGAGCGCAGTCTCGCATCCTCTCAAAAATTAGCTTAGCGTGCCTGCCTGATTGTGCTAGACTCTTGGATGAGACGCAGCACAGAAAGGGCGGAGCACAGTGAAAAACCTCAAGATCATGCACGGTGCGGAGCCATTCTACCTGATCGGCAATCGCGTGGGTTGTTTGTGCTTGCATGGCCTGAACGCCTCGCCACAGGAGATGGCCTGGCTGGCGCAACATATGCATCGGCAGGGCTTCAGCGCGCATGTGCCGCGCCTTTACGGGCATGGCACCTCACGCGAGCACTTCAGGCGCGTCCTGTGGCGCGATTGGTATCTGAGCGCGCTGGACGGCTATCATCTGTTGCGCGCACACTGCGATCAAATTTTCGTGATAGGGCTCTCTATGGGCGGCCTGTTGGCGTTGCGCCTTGGCGCAGCTGAGGCGGTCTCAGGGCTTGTGGTGCTTGGCGCGCCGCTCAAGCTGGACGTGCCGCTGTGGCTAGCGCACTATCTTCGCTACGTGTGGCCTGCTGTTTTGACCACTTCGCCGAACGACACGCCGCTAGATGCGCGCATTCGCGCCTTGCAGGCGCAGCGCGGCGAGCCTGTCACAGGGCGCGTGGCTTACTATCAGATGAGCACTGCAGGCTTGGCTGAGCTGCACAAGCTGCAAGGTGAAGTCAAGCGCAGCCTGCCAGCTGTGCGCGTGCCGACCTTGCTGATCTACTCCAAGAAGGATCAGACTGTGCCCTACAAGAATTTAGCGCTCGTCCAAGCAGGTTTGGTGAATGCGCAGGTTGAGACGCTGACCTTAGAGCAGTCGGATCACATTTTGACCAACGACGTGGAATGCAATGCCGTCTTCGCGGCTGTGGAAGCCTTTGTCAAGCGTATTGCACAACCTGAGCGTATTGAGAGGTGAGCTCTATGCCTGAACAGAAGCGTAAACGCGTGCAAGTGCCTTTGCCTGAAGGCAACTTTGGCGCACTTGAGCGCGTGTGGGAACAATTGCGCCTAGCGTGGCTGCTCTTTGGCGATAATCGCGTCAGCTTGGCGCTGAAGGTGCTGCCCGTCTTGGCTATTGCGTACGTGATCTCGCCTTTGGATATGCTGCCTGCGCTGCTCTTCCGCTTGCTCGGCGTTTTGGACGACGTGGCGATCTTCGGCTTGGCGATCATGGTTTTCAACAGCCTCTCGCCTGAGGATGCCGTGGTGGAGCATTTGCGGCAACTGCGCTTTGGCGGTAAGTATCGCATCCATAGCGATGAGGATGGCGTAGTGATCGACGTGAAGGCAACACCAAGCCAGGATGGCTCAGAGGCGGAGCCTGAAGCGGACGCTGAGCCATTTGCTGAGCCTAGGCAGCAGTACAGCAAGCGCGATCAGTAGCGAAGTCCGCTCTTGGAAGGTTGAGCGGACTTCGGCGCAGCGCGATCAACCGAAGCGGCCGGAGATGTAGTCTTCAGTGCGCTTATCGGCAGGGCGCGTGAAGATTTGCGTGGTCGGATTGTATTCGATCAGCCTGCCTGTGCGCGACTCATCGCTCAGGAAGAAGGCGGTCATATCTGAGACGCGCGAGGCTTGTTGCATGTTATGCGTCACGAGCACAATGGTATAATTCTTGCTCAGCTCGCGCATCAGGTCTTCAATGCGCAACGTCGAGATCGGGTCGAGCGCCGAGCAGGGCTCGTCCATCAGGATGATCTCAGGCTCAACGGCCAAAGCGCGCGCGATGCACAAGCGCTGTTGCTGCCCGCCTGAGAGCGCCAAGCCGTTCTTCTTCTTGTAGTCATCTTTCACTTCATCCCACAGCGCGGCGGCGCGCAGGCTAGTCTCGACGATCTCATCAAGCGTGCGCGTATCGCGGACGCCGAGAATCCGCGGCCCATAGGCGACGTTATCGTAGATCGTCTTCGGGAATGGATTGGGCTTCTGGAAGACCATGCCGATGCGACGGCGCACCTCGACAGGATCGATGCCAGGCTGATATAGATTCTGCCCACGAAAAATGACTTCGCCTTCCACACGCGCCGTTGGAATCAAGTCGTTCATCCGATTGATGGCGCGCAAGACCGTGCTTTTGCCACAGCCTGATGGCCCAATGAAGGCTGTGATTTGGTTGCGCGCGATATCGAGCGTGATATCCTCAACAGCCTTGTGCGAGCCATAATAGACGCTCATCTTTTTGAGCTGGACAGCGTACTTTCCGTTCGGAGTGGTGCCTTCTTGGTGCATAGAGTTACCCTCTCAGACTCTTGCTCAAGCGTTGTCGCAAGACGATGGCAGTGGTGTTGAGCAACAATAAGACGATCAGCAGCGTAATGATAGCTGCAGCAGCCACGTTGCGGAAGCCTGTGGCAGGATCGGCTGTCCAACTGTATATCTGGATCGGGACTACTGAGAATTTGGAGAACGGGCCGTTCGGATCGATCAGCGTGAACGTCAAGCCACCGACGACCAGCAACGGCGCCGTCTCGCCGATAGCGCGTGAGACCGACAGGATCAAGCCTGTGAGAATGCCCGGAAATGCTGCTGGCAGCACTTGGCGCGCTGTAGTCTGCCACTTGGTGGCGCCAACGCCATAGCTGGCTTCACGGATCGATGACGGCACGGCGCGAATGGCTTCCTGAGCGTTGATGATCACTACAGGCAGGATCAGCAGCGCCATTGTGAAGGCGGCTGAGATAACCGTGCGCCCGTTCGAGTCAGTGATGCCGATAAAAGCGCCGCTGGTCAGTTGCTCAAGGGCGCGCACGAAGATCGCCAAGCCAAGCATGCCGTAGATGATCGATGGCACACCTGCCAGGTTGCGGATGTTGGTCTCGATCACGGCGTTGAGCAGATTTTTCTCGGCATATTCCTCAAGGTAAACAGCAGCGCCGACGCCCAGCGGCAAGGCGATCAAGATCGTCAAGATGATCACCCATAGCGAACCGATCAAGGAGGTGCGCAAGCCCGTTGTGGCAGGCGAGGCCGTCAGCTCGGTCAAGATGAAATCTAACGAGAGCCAGGCTTTGAACTGCAGATCGCCTTCGCGCAAGGTATCGCTAGCTTCCTTCTCAGCGAGGATACCTTGATAGTTAGTCAGCGATTCGATCAGCGTCCAGGCGCGGTCATAGCGCAGCTGTGCCACATCGCGCAGGATGATGCGGTAGAGTTGCGTTGTATCCAGGTTATCCTCGAGCAGATCGATGTATTCACCGATCGCTAGCTCATCGTAGCGCTTCTCAGCCACTTCAGGGCGGAAATTGCGCCCTTCGAAGAGCTTTTCAATCGGATCGCCGAGCAGGTAATCGACCGTGACCTGTGGGCGCGGCGCATTAGCTGCCAACAGCTCAGCTGCCTCGAGAATGCTCAGCTCGCTCAACTTCTTATCTGCAATGGCAGGGTTGAAGGCTTTGCCGCTGAAGGCCACGCTGATTGGCTCGTTCTCCAGACTCTCGCGCGGGATGCCGAGACCGAGCGAGAAGACGGTCACCAGCTCGCGTGCGTTCAGCGTTGAGAAGCGCTTATCGCCGAGCGCGCGGCTGAAGGTCTGGTCAGAGCGCTCGGGATCGAAGGCGCGCTCAGGGAAAATATTGATGACCTGCGCGCCTGAGAGCCGAATCTGCGAAAATTGGCGCCCAAGCAAGTTATCGCGCACAATGGCGCGCAGGCGGTTGCGATTGACCTTATCTTCGAGCAGGCGCGCCAGCTCAGCTTCGCTCAGAGTCTCAAGCGGCTTATCAGGGCTGAGTTCGGAGGGCTTGATGGCATAATTGACCACTGCATAGCCAAAAGACTGATTGATGATGTTCAGCAGCAGCACAATTAAGGCGACTAAGCCGACTACGTTTGCCAGGAAGAAGGCGCTGCTCCAGCCGCTGGCAGTTACACGGCGCGCGCGTAACGTGCGCGCTAGCGCGGATTCAGGTGGCATCAGGCCGCCTTCGCGCCGCTCGACGATCTCCTCGACGATTGGTTGTGCTTCCTCAGGCGTGATGCGCCAAATGTTGATGACAGCTAGCGCCACAGCGAAGACGACCCAGAAGCCGATGCCGAGCGCGCTCAGCGCTGCCAGCAAGCTGGGCAAGATTTGCCCTTGGTACAGCCAGAAATACAGCAGGCTGAGCAGCATGAGTAAGCCGCTATTGCGCGCAGCCTTTGCCGAGATCGGCGGCGGCGTATAACGCACAGGGCGCAGGCGCAAAGGCGCGCTGAGCACGTCCGCAAGCGTGTGGAGCGCGCGCCCTGAGCCCGATCTAGGCTTCTTGAGCGGCAGCGGCGCCACGCGCACCACATTGATGCTGCCAATGCCTATCAGGGCAGGCAGTAAGCGGAAAGGAATGCTCAGCAACTGCAGGTACGGATAGAACAGGCGCGGCAGAGCGGCATAAATGAGCAAGAAGGCGCCGATCGGGATCAGCCACATCGGCGCAAAGTTGCGCGTCGCGCCTTCGTTGATCAGCTGAATACCAATGGGCGCGGCAGTGTCATCTTCAGCAACCCATGGCGCTAGCAGCCACGCGACGATCACCAAGACAGCACAGCCGATCAGGATCAAAGTCAGCGCCCAGAAGGGCAAGCCGCGCTTGGCTTGTGTTGCATCGAGCGCGCCGCGTTTCGGTCTGAGCAAGCTCTGTTCGGTCATTGGTATACCTCACGGAAGCGACGGCGAATCAAATTGCTGATCAAGTTCAGCACAAGGGTGATGGCGAAGAGCGTCAAGCCGATAGCGAATAGGCTGTTATAGTCCACTGAATTGAAGCTCAGGTCGCCTGTGCTGATGCGCGCGATGTGGCCCGTCATGGTCTCAGCGGCCTCGAGCGGATTGAGCGAGAAGTTCGGGCCTGCGCCCGAAGCGATCGCCACGATCATCGTCTCGCCGACGGCGCGCGAGACGCCGAGGATGAACGCCGCCAAAATGCCCGAGAGCGCCGCTGGAATCAGCACACGGAAGACGGTCTCGCGGCGCGTGGCGCCCAGGCCATAGCTGCCTTCGCGCAGGCTGCGCGGCACAGCGCTTAGAGCATCCTCGCTGATCGAGGCAATAGTCGGGATAATCATAATGCCCATAGCCAGGCCTGCTGAGAGCTGATTGTAGGCGCCGATTTCGCTTTGCCAAAAGATATTGCGCAGAAGCGGCGTGATGAAAGTGAGCGCGAAGTAGCCGTAAACGACGGTCGGGATGGCGGCGAGGATTTCCAAAATTGGCTTAAGGATGCCGCGCAGGCGCGCCGAGGCATACTCACTGATGAAGATGGCCGCGCCTAGCCCGATCGGCCCTGCTACTAGCATGGCGACTAAACTGGTGATCAGCGTGGCCATGACGAGCGCCAAAACGCCGAAATCGGCGCCTTGTGGCACCCAGCGTGTGCCTGTTAGGAATTCAATGATGCTGACTTGCTCGCCCAAGAAGAGCGTGGTGTTAGCTCTGTGCGGCTCAGGCCTGCTCCCAAGCACGCCGCGTTCCACTTCGAAGGTTCGGTTGTCGATCAGGCGCAACACGCGCATATCTTCTTCGTTCAGGCGGATGATTTGACCGACGCGCGGCACGCCGCCTTTGCCATCGAAGTATAGGATCGTGTCCTCAGCGCTGACAGGCTGAATCAGCAGCTGTTCGGCGCTGCGAAAACCATAGCGCGTGAAGAAGTTCAGCGCTTCGGTTGAAAGCACCACGACGATGCCAAGCGTCGTCAGCACGGAAACCAGAGCGCAGAAGAACAGCGAGAGGCGGATCAACTCCTCAAACGGGCGCGGACGCTTGTTCAAGCTGCTATAGGCATCAGTGGCACCGGCCAGCCGATCCGCAGCTGTGCGGAAGCCTGCAGTTTCAACGCTTGTTTCAAGAGTCATGGGAAATGCTCCTTAAGCGATAGAGTGTGCGCAAGTGAGCGCCGCTAGGACAAGCAAGGATGAGCGCCGCACGCAGCAGGCGCTCATCACTTCGCTCAAGATAGTCGCTTGGAATTACTCGCCAACAGCTGCCAGCCAAGTCAGCTTGTTCAGGTTCGTGGCGTCATTGCTAACTGGGAAGTAGTTGATGTTCTCGCGAGCGCTACCAAGCTGGCTGCGCACGTTGGTGATATAGAAGTTGATGAAAGCAGCCACCTGCGGCTTCTCCTGCATGATCTGCGGCGTGCTGTAGATGAACAGCGGCCGCGAGAGCGGATAGGCGCCGCTTTCAGCGTTGGCTTCGTTGGCTTCCACGCCTTCGATCTTCACAGGGCGAATTTTGTCCAGGTTAGGCAGGACGTAAGCGAAGCCGAAGTAGCCGATAGCGAAGCGGCTGCCTGCCACGCCTTCCACCAGCACGTTGTCATCCTCGCTCAGCTGAATGCCGGGCGCGTTGAGCAGCTTGGTGGCGTCCTTGTTGAAGATTTCCTCGACAAAGTAGTCGAAGGTGCCGCTATCCGAGCCAGGGCTGAAGAGGCGGATTGGCTCAGCAGGCCACGCGGGGTTGACTTCATTCCAGTTCTTGAGTTCGCCGCTGAAGATTTGGGCAAGCTGAGCCTCGGTCAGATTGTCCACAAAGTCGTTATCTTTGGAGACCACAACGCCCAAGGCGTCAATAGCCACATAGAACTCGGCGACAGGATCGCGCCCAATTTTGGCGCAGTTATCGCGCTCGCTGGCCTTGATGGGACGGCTAGCGTTAGAGATATCCGTCTCGCCCGACTTGCAGAAGCGCTCGAAGCCGGCGCCTGTGCCCACTGAGGCCACTTCGATGTTGCCCGCGAAACCTTCATTGCGGAACAAGTCTGCCATGCGGCGCGTGAGCGGGAAGACTGTCGAGCTGCCGGCGCTGATGATGTTGCCCGTCACTGCCAGTGGGTCCACTTCGGGCAGCGTGATCTCAGGCAGGATCACGGCGTTAATCACATGGATTACGCCATTGCTCGCCTCGATATCGGTTGCCACGATATCGGCGCTATTGATGCGCAGGCTATCGTTGTGCATGCTGAAGGCAACTTCGCCGCCTTCCACAGTCTTAGCTGTCTTACCGACTAAGCCCATGGCATCAGCAGCCATTGCCTTGCCTGGCAGCACGTGGTAGGTCAAGATGCGCGTGAGCAAGTCCTTGTTCTCGGGCTTGAGCAGGTACTCCAGAACATAGCCAGGGATCTTGGCGAACGCCTCATCGGTCGGCGCGAAAACCGTGAACGGGCCTGCGCTCTGCAGCGTCTCGACCAAGCCAGCTGCCTGCACCGCTGCCACCAGCGTCTTGAAGTTGCCATTCTCAACAGCGATGTCCACGATCGTCTTGCCGCCTTGCGCCTTGACTGCCGCCAACGGCGCGATCGCCAGCGCCACCAAGACGATCAATGCAATGATACGAGCCTTCATGTCTTGTGTCTCTCCTACATGCTTTTGCTTGCATGTGGCAAACAGTTTGCCACACAGCCTAGAACTTAGCCGCATCCGATTAAAGATGATCGGCAAGTTTTTTAAGTACGTTTTAAGAGATGGCTAAGGCTGTGCGATATGGATGACAAAAAAACGGGCTGCCTGGTGTGGGCAGCCCGCGCCTGTTTCACTGAGCGCGCTTGAAGATCAAGCGCTCATTGGCGCCGTAGTAGAGCGTGAGCTCCTCGCCTAGCTCGCTGTAATGCGTCACGCCCTCTAGCGCTTTCAGAAAGGCTTGCTCCTGTTGGCTGAGCGCAGGCGTCTCGCAGGCGCGCCGCGTGCTGATCGGCGCCCTAAAGCTGAGCGAATCGCCGCTCACTTCGAAGGTCGCGCTGTACTGGTTACAGCCCGTCGAGCCGCTAGCGCGCCGCTCAGCGAAGCGCAAAGTGATCTCGCCCACAGCTGGATTCAAGGCATTAGGCGCGCCATAGGCAGTCAACTGCCAGGCCCATTCCGTGAAGGTCGGCACACGCTCGAAGATCAGGCGCCCATCTGCGCCGTAGTTCAGCACCAGCAGCCCATCAACGATGCGATAGCTCCGCACAGCGCTGAGCGCTTCCAGGTAGGCGCGCTCTTGCATCATCAGCGCTTCTGAACAGGCCATTTGCGTGCTGGTGATCTGCTCAAAGCGGAGCGCCTCTTGGCGATAGATCGGCGTAGCTTTGTAGGTGTTGCAGCCGCTCGAGCCGCCGACGCTCTCTGCCCTGAACCTGAGCGTGATCAAGCTCTCCTCAAGCGGCACAAGCGCGATCTCGCGCTCGCCAAAGGCGATCAGGCGCCAGGTGCTATCGGCGAAGTTCAGCAAGCGCGTGAAAACAAGCGCTTCGTTAGCGCCATAGCTGATGATCAGCAGCCCGTCAACAATGCGGTAGCGCGTCGCTTTGCGCAGCGCTTGGAAGTAAGCTTGCTCTTGCTTGGCGATCGCTTCAGGTTGGCAGGCGATCAGCGTGCTGAAGATATTGCTGAAGCTGATCTCCTGCCCTTCAACGCGATAGTTGCCACCATAGGTATTGCAGCTGCCTGTCCCGCCGACGCTCTGCGCGCTGAAGATCAGCGTGATCGGCTGCTCGCCAACAGGCTGCGTCGGCGAATCCACCGCGCCATAGCGCAGCAATTTCCACTGCGTACCGACCAAACGATTTGGATCAGCAGCGGCGTAGCTGTATATCGGCAGCGCCGCAAACGCAAGGATCATCACAAGCGTCCCGATCAGGTATCTCATACCTTCACACCTCGTCTTGTGCAGGTTTTGAAGTTGGCTGATGGTTGCGCAGCCACAACGCAGGCAAAAGCGCCAATAGGCCGATCACCACGCCGATCAAAAGCATCTCTGCGATGACCATCACACCTGACTCAAAATATACACGCACTGACTGGCGTTGTATCTCCTCAGCCGCCCAATCCCGTGCGAATGACTCGCGCGCTAAGCTGACCAAGTAGTTCAGGCGGCTGAAAGCGTAGGTCGTCATGCTTGGAATGGCAATGGTCATGCCAAGATAGCGCATGATCAGCACTAAGGCTGAAGCCACACCGCGCCGAGTCGCCTCCACAGCGTTGATCACGACCGTGCCAATCGGTGCGATAGTTAGCCCTAAGCCGACTCCGATCAGCGTTAGGTGCAAGCTCATCAGCAGCTCAGGCGTATCGGCGCGCCAAGTGCTGCCCGAGAGCGC
>RFIM01000218.1 GCA_003695215.1 Chloroflexota bacterium | reverse complement strand
TATCAGAAGGCGCTGCAGCTCAATCCGAATCATCGCCTGGCGCGCGCGGCGCTGAAAAAGCTGGGCAATTAGTGCTCAGAATGCTCGCGTATCTCGCCCGTCACGACGTAAATGGCGCGCTCGCAGATATTAGTGGCGCGGTCGCCGACGCGCTCAAGGTTATGTGATATCCACAGCAGGAAAGTAGCCCGCTCCACAAGGTAGGGCAGCTCAGTCATGAGATCGATCATCTCACGGAAGACGCGCTTTTGCAGCTGCCCGATCTCGCTATCGCGCTGGATGATCGCTTCCGCCAAGGGCACGTTGTGCGTCACAAAGGCCTGGACGGCGCCGCGTACCATCTCGCGCCCGATAACTGCCATGTGCGGAATATCCACTAGCGGGCGCGGCGGCGGCGCGTTGATCATGCGCAAGGCCAAGCGCGCCACGCCTGCCGCATGATCGCCGATGCGCTCTAGGTTGGTCGCTACGCTAACTGTGCCGACCAAGTGCCGCAAGTCTGTGGCGTTTGGATGCTGCAATGCCAACAAGCGGTAGCATTCTTCCTCGATCAGATAGCGCAGACGGTTGAGCTGCTGATCGTTGACGCTGACCTGCGAAGCGAGCGCCGCGTTGCGCTCAATCAGGGCGCGCATCGCCAACGCCAACGCCTGATCGACCATGCTGGCCAGGCGCAGCACGTTATCGCTCAGATCGATTAAACTGTGTTCCAACACAGGTCGCGGCGGCATGGCTCGGCAATCCAGCGGGCTGAGCGCACAGGCTGAATCTTTTCAGCTCATCATAGCATTCAAAGTGAGAGAAAACAATGGTTATTTGCCTTGTTTGCTGATTCTTAACCTGAACTTCGTTGACTCTTATAAAACAGCTGCACATTTTTTCCGCTAAAATGTGCTGAGCGCAAATAACACGATGTAATAATAGCCGAGTGTGCCGCCAACCAGCAGCGTATCGAAGCGATCCAGCGCGCCGCCATGGCCTGGCACAATGCCGCTGAAATCCTTGATGGCTGCAGTGCGCTTGAAAGCCGACATGCCCAGATCGCCGAGCGGCGCAAGAGCGCCGACTAGGACGCCGATCAGCGCGCCGTCTATCAGGCGCACCACAGGTGCGAATAGCGCGCTGAGTAGCACGCCGCTGATCATAGCCAAAGCCACGCCGCCAAAGTAGCCTTCCCACGTCTTGTTCGGCGAGAGCCGCGGCGCCAATTTGTGCCTGCCCAACCAACTGCCAATAAAATAGGCGCCGACATCGCCCATGCCCGTGCTGACCACTGTGAGGATCAGCCAATAGTTGCCGTGATCGAGCTGACGCAGCGCCAACAAATGCACGCCCAAGCCGCCGATATAAAGCGCTGCAGCCACGTTCAGCCCAAAGCGCAGCGCCGCATAGTCCTCAGCGCCATAGCGCGCGATCATCACAATCAAGTTGCCGAGCAAGATCGCGCTGACGGTCGGCAAGAGCAATGCCTGCAGCTGGAAGGCTTGCAGGCTCACGAGCGCCAAAATGCCGCTGATGATTGCGAAGGCGTTCAGGCGCAGCTCAGGGCGCAAGGGCAACGTGGCAAATTCCCAACCGCACGCAGCAAGCGCTATCATCAGCGCCGCTGTATAGAGCGCGCCGCCAAGCCACATCAAGCTGACGGCGATCGGGATGAAAACAGCGGCGCTCAGGAGCCGTGTGCGGAGCATGGCTGCGCTTTTATGGATTGATCACCAGGCCAAAGCGCCGCTCACGCTGATTGTAATGGCGAATGGCTTGCAACAGCTCCTCTTCATCGAAGTCAGGCCAGAATTTCGGCGTGGTGTAGTACTCGGCATAAACGCTCTGCCAGACCAGGAAGTTGCTGATGCGCATCTCGCCGCCAGTGCGGATGATCAAATCAGGATCAGGCACACCGGCCGTATCTAGGTAGAAATTGAAGAGCGTCTCGTCGATTTGCTCGGGCGGGATGCCATCGCGCACGATTCGGCGCATGGCGCGGATGATCTCATCGCGTCCGCCATAGTTGAAGGCAAGGTTGAGGATCAGCTGATCGTTATTGCGCGTCTTCTCAATGGCGTCGCGCACTTTCTGCTGCAGCTCAGGCGAGAGTCCTTCCAAATTGCCGATGTGGCGCAACTGAACGCCGTTAGCGTTCAGTGTATCGAACTCGCGATCGATGACCGTGCGCAAGATGTTCAGCAAGCCGCGCACCTCGTCGGCTGGCCGTCCCCAATTCTCGGTCGAGAAGGCGTAAACCGTCAGCACGCGGATGCCGAACTCCGCGCTAGCGCGCAGGATGCGCCGTAAATTCTCCACGCCTGCCCGATGGCCCGCATGGCGCGGCAAACCACGCGCTTTGGCCCAGCGTCCGTTGCCATCCATGATGATAGCCACGTGATAAGGAATCCGTTCAGGCAATGACGCAGGACTCTCGCTCATAAAGCAATGCTACCTATTCTGTGTCTTCAGGCAAAGCTAAGCCGCGCTCAGACCGCCATGATTTCCTGCTCTTTGCGTTTGCCGATCTCATCGATCTGCCCAATGTAGCGATCCGTCAACTTTTGAATGCTCTCCTGCCCGTTGCGCGCCTCATCTTCTGAGATCAAGCTCTCTTTCTCGAACTCGCGCAGCTCTTCAATGACGTGGCGGCGCACATTGCGCACTGCCACGCGCGCTTCCTCAAGGCGCTGATGGACGACTTTCACCAGTTCCTTGCGGCGCTCAGTGGTCAGTGGCGGCAGAGGCACGCGGATGATCGTCCCGTCGTTAGACGGATTCAAGCCCAGCTCGCTGGCGCGGATCGCTTTCTCGATATCCTTAATCGTGCTTTTATCGAACGGCTTAATGACAATCAGTAGCGCTTCCGGCACGCTGATGTTGGCCATCTGGTAGAGCGGCGTCGGCGTGCCGTAATAATCCACTTGAATTTTTTCCACAAGGGCAGGGCTGGCGCGCCCTGTACGGATGCCGCTTAAGTTCTCTTCAAGGGCAGCGATGGCGCTCTTCATCCGCCCTTCGGCATCTTTTAAAACGTCGTTGATCATGGCAGGTTGTCCCTATCAGTTTTAATGTTGTGCTGCCGACCGATCGGCGCCTTCAAGATTGTGGCGCAACAGCTAGGGCTTGTCAATCCAGAGTTGGCAGGCGCGCGCTACTGTTGGTATAATTCTGGGCGTCGGTCTCAATAACTATGAGCTACTCAGCCTTCATCAAGAGCAGAGTTGAGCTGATTGTCATCACCTGGATCGCGCTCTGGCTATCGCTGATAGCGCCTTCCATGTGCCAACGGCACGGCTTGCTATATTTCTACGTCGCTGCGCCTGAATCCTCACCGATCATGAGCGAGGACTTCATGTGCGGCGACTGGAATCCATCTGCGCAGCCGAGCGCCGCCGATCAGCATCACACTGCGAATCCGCTCCAGACGAACGTGGCGCTCGTCTTTTTGGCGCCCGCGCTCAGCCTTCTTGCCCAGACCGACGCTTTTGCCACGCCACTCACGCTAGAGAGCCAGGACGCTCAGCCGTTTGCGCTGGCGCCGCTTCGGCCGCCACCACGACTCCTCCTAGGCACCTGAGTCTGCCTATTCGTCGGTTCTATCCATACTCAATCAGTCAACCTGTTGAAAACTCTAGCATACCTAGGAGAGAGGACAATGCGTAAGCATCTGTTGCGTTTGTCGGTCGTTGTGGCCTTGGCGTTGGCGCTGCTGCCCATCAGCTTTAGCGCTGCGCACAAGCATGGCGCGCACTTGCGCGTAGCACACCTCTCGCCGACTTCGCCCGCTGTGGACGTCTTCCTGAACGGCGCGAAGGTGGTCGAGAATCTGGCTTACAAGGGCGTCACAGACTACTTGGCGCTCTCAGGCACCGCTTTCGAGGTCGTGATTGTGCCTGCGGGCGGCAAGATCGAGGATTCGGTCACGCCTGAGCCGATCAAGCTGACCTTCGATGAACACGATAACGGCTATTACACCGCTGCAGCAGTCGGCTCGTTGGCAGATAACACCTTTGAGGTAGTGCTGCTGAACGATAATCCTGCGCACGGCATGGGCATGATGATGAGCGCAGCCAAGGGCGAAGCGCGCGTTGGCGATATCGTGATCACGGGTGCCTTCGCGCGGCCTTCAGCTATGGCGGGCAGCCACGGCCATGGCAGTCACGGGCACACGGGCCAAGGCGGCTTTGGTGTCAGCGCAGCCTACATGAAGATCGAGAATATGGGCAGCCAGTCGGACGTGCTGATCGCCGCTGAGAGCGACGTGGCAGGCCTGGTCGAGCTGCATGAGACTGTGGTCGAGAACGACATGGCGATGATGAAGCCATTGGCTGAAGGCATCAGCTTGCCTTTGGGCAGCGTCACTGAGCTGAAGCCAGGCGGCCTGCACGTCATGCTGATGGAGCTGAAGCGCGAGCTGAAGGCAGGCGATAGCATCACGCTCACCTTGATCTTCAAGTCGGGCAAGAAGGTCACCTTCGATTTGCCCGTTCGGATGCCGTAATCTCACGCATCCTGGCGCTCAGCCTGGTGCGCGCAAGCTGCCAGGCTGAGCGCTGAAATTGCCTCACCAAGTGTTGGCGTAAATCCGCAGCACAGCATACAATTGCCTCATGAGCTTCGGCAATCAGGAGCGCGTGAGGCAATGCGCAAATTCGGCATACGATCTGCATGGCTAGGCTTTTGGCTGCTCAGCAGCGCGCTGCTGAGCGCAGGGCAGGCTTTGGCGCAAAACGGCGCGGCGCAGCTGGTCGGGCGCGCTGTGATGCCTGCCAATACCCAAGTCGACGGTCAGCCTGCTGGCGCGGCTTTGGCCGCTGGCGCGCTGATCAACGGCGTCAAGTTCCCATTCGATAGTCAGCCTGTTGGCACCATCAGCGCGATCTTGCCAGGCGAGTACCCGAACACATGGCTGCTGCTCTTCAATGCGCAGCTGGGCACCTCAGCCCAAAGCAGCGACTACCTGCTGCGCTTCTACACAGCTGAGCTGGCCTTCCGCCGTGCTCAGGGCGGCAGTGGCGATGTCTTGCTCTTGAATTGGCAGCACTTAGGCGATCCTGATCGGCGCATTGAGCGCCCGATTGTCAACGGCGAGACGGCTTTGCGCTATCTGAGCGGCGCCGACTTCGCGCCGCGCGCCTTTCAGCGCGTCTCAGGCGGCAATTTCTGGGTCGCAGAGGCACGCACGCCAGCGCTGATGCGCTTCGACGCCTTCGGTAAGCTGCTCGAGCCGCCTGTGCCGCTTGGTGGCGGCGCCTTGCAAGGCATGAGCATCTATCCTGATGGCGCGGCCTTGATCATCGCCCAGCGCAGCACAACCGATCGCCAACTGGTCGTCTTCCGCACTTACGATCTGACTACGCGCACCTTCGCCGATCTGCCGACGACCTACAGGCTGGAGAGCCCTGAGCATGTGCTTGGCGGCTTCGCCATGATCAACGATCAAGAAGCCTTCGTGATCGAAGCCGACCAAAGGGAGAATCGCGCCGCTGCTTTCAAGCGCGTCTTCCTGATCAACCTGACCAACGGCAGCAAGACGCAAGTCGCCGATTTGCTCAACCTGGCCGATCCGAACGGCATTTCCACCAGCGACGTCTTTGCGCCGCCGCCCGATGCCTTCGGCCTAGGCGATCCATTCCGCTTCCCATTCGCCGAGATCACAGCGCTCTATCCGCTTGACGAGCAAACGCTCTTGATCGCCAACAACAATCGCCTGCCCTATGGCTTAGGACGCAGCAGCGTTGAAGCCGACGCCACTGAGTTCATCGCCATACGCTTGGCGCAGCCTTTCGCCCTAGACTCAGCTTTTCAACGCCCGATTCGCTAACTGTTGGAAGGATTCTGTGAGTGACTGCTCTATCGAACGCTCGTTACGCTCAACTCTTCGAAGCGCTCGCACAGCGCCGTCAGCGCGTCTATGACTACCTGTTCAATCACAGCTACGGTCAGCGCTTGCGGCCTGCACATATTCGCGAAGCCGCCTTCCATTACTTGCGGCTGAGCGGCAAATCCTTGCGCCCTGCCGTGCTGATGCTCTCCTGCGCCGCAGTTGGCGGCGATGAAGCCCATGCCGTCCCTGCTGCCGCGGGTGTGGAACTCTACCACACCTGGACGCTCGTCCATGACGATATCATCGACCGCGATCAGACGCGCCGTGGCGCGCCGACCGTGCATGTGGCCTTCGCTGAGCGCGGCGCCGCAGAGTTCGGCTTCAATCCTGAGGATGCAGCCCACTATGGGCGCGTGATCGGCATCTTAGCCGGCGATGTGCAGCAGTCGTGGTCTTACATGCTCTTCCACGACATGTACACGCGCTATGGCGTTGAGCCTGCCCTGGTGCTGAGCCTGGTCTCTGAGCTTGCCACAGACGTGCAGCTGACTTTGGTGGAAGGCGAGACGCTAGACGTACAATTTGCCGCACGGCGCGATACGATCCATCTCAGCGAGAATGACGTGCTAGAGATGCTGCGCAAGAAGACGGGCGTCTTGTACGCCTACGCGGGCAGGGCAGGCGCGCGCATCGGCCTGGGCGATGTCGTCGGCGAGCATCCGCTAGTGGCGAAGATCGAACAGTTTTGCAGCCAGTGCGGCACGGCTTTCCAACTCCAAGATGACGTGCTGGGCGTGATCGGCGACTCCGCCAAGACGGGCAAGCCCGTTGGCGCCGATTTGCGCGAAGGCAAGAAGACCTTGATCGTCTTCCACGCCCTGCGGCATGCCAACGAAGCGCAGCGACAGGCACTAATGCAAGTCATCGGCAACGCTAACGCCACAGCCGAGCAAATTGAACAAGCCACACACATTCTGGAGGCCATTGGCAGCATCGCCTACACGCAAGCGCTTGCCGAGAGCATGGTGCGCTCGGCGCTGAGCGCGCTGGAAGCAGTGCCGCCTTCGCCCTATCGCGATCTGCTGCAGCAATGGGCAGAATATCTGATCGATCGTAGCCTCTAGTGCCTATGCCTGAATCGCCTGCTGACAAGCGTTTAGTGACGGGCAAGCGCCGTAGCGAAGATCAGGAACAGAACTTGCGCCCACAGCTGCTGCGCGAGATCATCGGGCAGGATCGCGTAGTCGCTAATTTGCAAATCCTTGTAGAAGCTGCCAAGGCGCGCAAGGAAGTGCTGGATCACATCTTGTTCTACGGGCCGCCTGGCATCGGCAAGACGACCTTATCGCACGTCATGGCCAAGGAAATGGGCGTCAACATCCGCGTGACGGCCGGGCCCGCCATTGAGCGCGCCGGCGATCTCGCCGC
>RFIM01000217.1 GCA_003695215.1 Chloroflexota bacterium | reverse complement strand
TGCACGCTCAATGGCCAGTGCTGTACAGAAATGCGCTGCCAATACGCCCAGCTCACGCTGACCGTCTACCAGAGCGGCGAAGCCGCGATCTAGTGCGATGTGCGGCGCGCCTTGCCGCTCACGGATCGCCTTAGGCAGCGCTAGCATCTTCAGCACGCCGTGTGAACGCACGCCGCACAGCTCTGCATCAAGATATTCTGCCACGATCGGCTCGGTTTGCTCTGCGCTCAAGCCGCGTATGCGGCAAATTTCAGCGAGCGTTGCGCGTACCGTTTCAATTGGCAGTGTGACTCGCGTCATGCGCAGCTTGATCCTGTTCTGTACGGCGCGCTTGTAATCCGAAATGCAAAAGGCCGTGCCAAAAGCCTAGCCCGTAGCTCAAGTGTAGCGTAGCGAAGGCGAATGGCAAGTATCGCAGGTATTGCCAACCGTGACGTGCCGCTAAAGCAAATGAGACGCCCAAGTTAGCAGCCAGATAGACTGCCACAAGAAGCAGCCATAGTGATCGCACCACTGGCTCAAAGAGCGCCGACACGCCACCTAACGTCAGCGCAGCTACAAAAAGCGGCGGCACAAACTGACGCAAACTCATCTGGCGCGGATGCTTCTGTAACACGCGCACCTTGTAGAAACCATATTGATAATACTGCCGCCAAAGTTTGCGCAAGCTAGAGCGGCTGTAGTAGCGCGAGCGGATTTTTGGCGTCAGCAGCAGGCGAAAACCGAGCTTGCGCAACCGATAGTTATATTCATCATCTTGATTGCGCACTAAGTCTTCGTCATAGGCGCCGACGCGCTCGATCACATCGCGCCGATAGGCAGGGAAAGCAACTGTATCCGCATACAGCGCTTTACCCTTCACTGTACGAAAGGCTGAGCCACCGACGCCGAACTTGCTGCTCATGGCAAGCGCAATGGCTTGGCTCTCAGGCGATTGCCCGACCGTCTCAATTGGGCCGCCGACGCCGTCTGCTTCGCCGCGCTGCAAATGCGCCACACATTGCGAGATATAATCAGGCGCAATCTCGCAGTGACCGTCAACGCGCACAATGATCTCACCTTTAGCAAGGCGCTGCGCCAAGTTCATGCCTGTCGGCACAATCTGATGTGGATTATCTATAAGTGTGATAGCGCGATCAGGGTGCGCCGCTATCAGCCGCGCGATCTCAGCACGTGTGTCATCAGTGGACATGCCGTCAGCGATGATAATCTCAACGCGCTCAGGCGGATAGTCCTGCGCTAAGATAGCGCCTAGACTGCGCGCAATGAAATCTGCCTCATTGCGCACGGGCATGATCACACTGACGAAGGGCAGCTCATGGCTCATGCCGCAAGGCTCTTTCGAAAACAGCTTCGCAGTTGCGCGCGAATTGATCGAGGCTCAGCTTTTCAATCGCCATTTGACGAACAGCATTGCTGAGCAGTTCGCGCCGAGCAACATCGCTCAGCAAACTGCGCAAGCCTTCGGCTAAGGCTGAGACATCTTTCGGTGGCACGATCACAGCCGTTTGATCAGGCACAAATAGCTCAGCTACGCCTTCAACGGCTGTGCACAGCATTGGCTTGCCGCTCGCCGCAGCTGAGACTACCGAAAGCGGGCTGGTATCTTTTTCCACTGAGACATGTGCATAAATATCTAGAGCTGCAAGCACTTGAGGCAAATCCCAGCGGAAGCCTGCGAAGATCACGCGCTCGCCGAGCGGTTCAGCCAGTCGGCGCAGCTGACGCTCGAAGGCAGCGCTCTCAAAGACAGGCGAGCCGACCAAGACCAACTTGGCCTGTGGAAAGGCATCGGCGATCTGTGAAAAAGCGCGTATCAGATAATCCTGTCCTTTCCATGCCGTCAAGCGCGCCACATTGCCGATCAGAAGCGTGCGCGAGTCAGCATGCCATTCAGCGCGGACGGCGCTGCCATCGACTTGTGGCGAGAATTGGTCGATATCCACGCCATTGTAGACGAGATGTAAGCGTTCTTCAGGCAAGTAAGGGCGCCATTGGGCTTGAATGGGCGTGCCATCAGCGATGAGGCGCGTTGCGAACAAGCGCCCTGCCATGCCGAACAGGCTCATATACAGCCCGCCATAGCGCTCGGCAATCAGGTCTTGCACGTGCCACACACACGGAATACCTGCCATACGCGCTGCCAGGCCGCCGTAAAAGTGCGCAAAAACGCCTTTGGTACACACTAGAGCAGCTTGTGCTTCCTTCAGGCAACGCGCCACTCGGCGCGCGATGATCATGAAGAGCACTAGGTTGATTGGCCAGCTGAACGGATTGGGCACACGGCGCTTGCCAAACTGGAAGCTGCTGCTGAGCAAGCGTGGCTGCTTGACGATCTGGACTGGTACGCCGCTTTCGCGACAGCGCCGCGGTAAGTCGCCTTCTTCAGGGCAAATCACCAGCGGACGGAATTTGCTCCGATCTAGGCGCTGCGCAAGGTAAAGTGTGCTAAACTCAACGCCGCCCATCTTGGCGCTCACATCTACTAGGGCAACTAGCGGCGCTTCCCGTCTCGCCATTCTAGCTCCCAGAGTTTGGCATGCGTGAAGAAAACGTAAGCAGCTGTATGAAAAGCCACAAAGAATCCGCGAAAGCCTTCCCGAAAGCCGCCTTGCCACAGAAACATATACAGCAACACTGCCAGTGGGCGTATCAGCACATTGTGCCAGCGGAAGCGCTTGCCTTGCGCATATAATTCACCTGCTTTGTAAGTCGAATAGCGATCTAGCACGTTGATTTGCTTGGAAAGCATCGGTGTAGCATAGTGATCGAGCGGCGTTTGAAGGGTTAGCACCTTGCCAGGCACTTGCATATGCGCATGTACAGCCTTTTCTTCAAAGCGACAAACGCTTTTGCGGAACAAGCGCACTTGGTAGTCAGGGTACAAGCTCATGGTGCGCATCCAGTGACCGAGGAAGAAGTTACGGCGCGCTACACGAAATGCATCTACATCGTTTGGAATGCCATTGGCCAGCAGCGCCTGAATCTCAGCTTGTAGAGCAAGCGGGACGCGCTCATCGCTATCTACGGCGAAAATCCACTCGTAGGTACACTGTGGAATGGCCCAGTTCTTCTGTTCAGCAGAAACAGTGTATCGGCGTTGCAAGATGCGCGCACCGCGCGCTTGGCAAATAGCAACTGTCTGATCAGTGCTGAATGAGTCGACCACAACGATCTCGTCTGCCCACTTAACATCATCCAGCAGGTCAGGTAAAAGCGCTTCATTATTGAAGGTTGGAATCAGGACGCTCACCTTCTCAGGCAGCATATTTTGATTCTCTGACCTGTTGTGTGTAGGTATGCACCAGTGCCCAAATGAACCAGCACGGCAAGATAAGCTGCGGCAACACCTGTACTCCTTGCAGGAGTAGCAAACCACCCACTCCTATAAAGCTGCAAAGAAGTCCTAGTGCCAAAGGATCGGTCAAACGGCGCTGTTGGATGCGCCATATTTGCCAAAGCGTGAGCAGATACCAAACAACAAAAGCAATACCCGCGGTTAAGCCCAAATTGCCTGTTACTTGTGCTACATCGCTATGCGCCCAGCCTGTGCCGCCCCAGCCAACACCTAAAGGGTAAATTAATCCTGTTACCAGTGCATCATTAAAGCGCTTCTCGCGTGTGATGATACTGTTGTCATAAGAGATGCCCTGTATCACCTCTAGCGCCTGCACAAAACGTTCTTGACCTGCTTCAGGAACAAGCGAGATCGCAAATGCTGAGAGCGTTGCACCGATCACTGTAACCAACAGATTGCGGCGGCTGAGCAGCGCTACCATAACCAAGACGCCTGTCAATGCCCATATACTGCGATAACCTCCGATGTAAATACTAATTAGCAAACAAACTGCGCCAGCTATGATAATCGCTTTAGCATGCAAACTTTTTGCCCATGCAAAACACGGCAACGCTACCGGTAACACTAGCAGGCAAATAAAAGTTGCTGCCGGCGATCCCCAAAGGGCAAAGCTAGCACGTTCAAATGCTGTAATACCTGATATAAAAATGATATTATCAGTATTTGCAACTCCTTTTAGCGCTGAGCGTGCAAAATCTGTGAAGGTGTACTCAAAAATGCCCGTGCCTGCAATGAAAACGCCTACGGCGTAGAAAGCCTGCAAAAGCCGCCGCAAAGCCAACGGTCGGCGCGCCACATGCCTCACAAGGGCAAAGGTTGGTACAATGGCAAGGAAGTTTAGCGCCTCCGTTACCATCAAGTCCCAGCGTCTACCGCGCAGAAGCCCTTGCAGCCAACCATTTACCCAGAAGAGAAAGCCGATAATTAGAACAACTTGAGTGGCAGGCGATACAGCGCTTTCTTCAGGCTCACGGCGCCTCAGCAAGTAAAGCGCGCCGAGGAAATAAAGCAAGACAATCAGTGGATGCAAGCGAAAGTATGTGCTGACTTGAATAGTGCGATAACCTAGTGCAAAAAGCAGCACCCATATCATCATGCCTATCTCAAACGCTCTCTCGCCTGCTGAAAGGATGATCAAGATGAAAAGACCGAATAAGATGACCAGAAAAACTCGGAAAGAGAGCAGCCCCGTGCCTGCGCTGATGCCCAGCAGGGCGCTCGCAGCTAGCACAGCGCTGCTGAGGAAGAAACTCGCTGAAAAACGATTGACCAGCGTCATTTGCCCAAATGCCTTACAGCTAGCTTCTGTCTTCTGTTTTTATTTTGCGCAATAAACGACTTGGCACGCCGCCTACAACTTCATCTGCCATGACGCTGCGCCGCACCACTGCGCCCGCTGCTACCACAGCGCGCTCGCCAATCTCGACACCTTCCAGGAGCGTGCTGCAAGCTCCCAGATAGGCGCCGCGCCGCACTGTGATCGGCGCACGGCTAGCAGGCAGACTCATCAGCTCGGTCGGGCGCTTGCCGACATCAGTGTGTGTGATGAGCGTGCAGCGCATAGAAATTGTAACGTAATCTTCTAGCGTGATGCGCTCAGCAAGATCGAAAAAAACGTCTCTACCGATGTAGCAATGGTCGCCTATCGTCAAGTTGGCGTATTCTTTCCCAGGCACTGAGCCAGCGTTATGAATGATTAGCGGTGAGTGAATTTGCGGGTCTGCGCCAATGGTTGCGCCGTAGCGTCGCAGAGTCGGCCCGATCAGCTTGGCAGGCATAATCAGCAGCAGCGCGTTCACGCCCTCGATACGGTAGGCGAGATAGGCAAGGCCAACTAACAAGCCGAATACAACTCGAATGAAACTTCTAAGAGCGTGTTGAAGCATATTGCCATTGCGTGAGTGAGTCGGGCTGCTGTAGTATAGCGCACGTTGTGGCACTTCAAGCCAAAATTGGCATGCTGCACTCAATTGGCTAGAATCTAGAAGTCGCAAGAGCGCGAACAGCGCCTTACCTCATGGAGTTGTCTTAAATGGACAAAGAGACGCTTATCAAACACTTGAATGACGATCTCGCCCACGAACTCTCCGCAATCATCCAATACCTGACCTATGCCGCAAAGGCATACGGACCGTATCGGCCGCAGTTGGCACAATTCTTCCTGGCCGAAGTGCCTGATGAGCAATTGCACGCGCAATACCTCGCCAACAAGATCGTGGCGCTTGGCGGCGAACCGACCACTGTAGCGGCGCCTGTCAAAGAAGCCAAAACCAACCGCGAGATGGTTGAAGCTGTGCTGGAAGCCGAGACAGATGCCGTAAAACGCTACGCACAGCGCGCACGTGAGGCAGAGGACTTCGGCGATATCGGCTTGAAAGTGCAGCTGGAAGAGATGGTGAACGACGAAAGCAGTCACCGCGACGAAGTAGCGCGCATCCTGACCGACTGGGCGCTGTAAGTTTGTGATGTGCCGCACGCTTGCCTTGATGTGCGGCACAATCATGTAGGCGGCGTAGCGCTCGGCACAGGCGTTTGGCGCTGCGATTCGAGCGGGATGCGCAGCGGCACGCTGCCCTGCGGAATGCGAATGCGGCCTTCTTTCAGCGCCACGCAGCGATAGCCATTGGCGCGCCTGCCTGCAGCTGTGAAATCCACGATGTAGCTATACCAGTCATCAGGCCGCACTTCGATCTCAAGCCGTTGCCCGTCGGCTATGCGCTCACGGATGACTTCGCCCGTCCGCTCGTTGGTCAGGCGAATGGCAATAGCGCCGCCGCACTCTGAGCGATTCTCAAAGATGATCAGCGCGCGCCATGGCGCACAGGCGCTCAAGAGCAGCACAAGGCTCAGCAAACTCACAAACAAAGTGCGCATGATCACAGGTTCAGCCGCTTGAAAATCCGCTCGGGAATGTTGCGGATGATGAACATGATCAGCATCCAGAAAGACGGCACGTAGATGACATCTTCGCCTTTGAGCATCGCCGTGTAAATGCGCTTGGCGACCTGCTCAGGCTTGGCGAAGAGCGCGTTTTTCTTCATGTGCGCTGTCATCGGCGTATCCACAAAGCCTGGCTTGACGGTCAGCACAGAGACACCCACCTTCGCCAGGCGATTGCGCACGCCGCCCATGAAGAGTGCGACTGCGCCCTTTGCAGCGCCATAGATGTAATTGCTGGCACGCCCGCGATCACCTGCCACAGAGCCGATCACAGCCAGGCAGCCCTGCCGCTGCGCCTCAAAATGATTAGCGAGCAGCGTGATCAGCGAGAT